>DASYQW010000101.1 GCA_036005065.1 Candidatus Methylomirabilota bacterium
CTCGTGACCCCCGGCATCGCGTTCCGGGGGCTCACGCCCCCCAGCGTCGTCGGCCGCGTCGAGATCGGCGTGAGCCGCGAGGGGCCGGCCATCTTTGTCGGCCTCGATTACCCGTTCTAGCGCCGTGCCGATACCCGTCGCCGCTCGGCGTCCTCGGCCCGCGGCGCGCGGACCCCGGCTTTGCCCTCGGGGGAGGCAGGCCCGCGAGGGAGCTTCTGATGGCTGAGACCATCCTGGTCACGGGCGGCACGGGGTTCGTCGGCCTGAACCTCGTGCGCGAGCTGGTCAGGACGGGCGCCCCGGTCCGCGTCCTCGCTCGTCCCACCAGCAAGCTGGCCCCGTTGCACGCAGCCCTCGGCGACCGACAGGTCGAGATCGTCACCGGCGACCTCCTCGATCCGGCCTCTCTCGGGCCGGCCCTGGCCGGGGTGGCCGTCCTCTATCACGTCGCCGCCGACTACCGGTTGTGGGCCCCGGACCCGAGCGTCCTCTACCGTGTCAACGTGGACGGAACGCGCGCCCTGCTCGCCGCCGCGGAGGCGGCCGGGGTACGACGGATCGTATACACGTCCAGCGTCGGAACCCTGGGGATCCCGGGGGATGGGATGGCCGGCACCGAGACCACGCCGGTCGGCCTCGAGGACATGGTCGGCGACTACAAGCGCTCCAAGTTCCTGGCCGAGCGCGAGGCGTCGGCCGCGGCCGCCCGGGGGCTTCCGGTGGTCATCGTCAATCCGTCGGCACCGGTCGGCCCCTGGGACTGGAAGCCGACCCCCACCGGCAAGATGCTGGTGGACTACCTCCGGGGGAGGATGTTCGCCTACCTCGACACCGGGCTCAACGTGGTCCACGTGCGCGACGTCGCCCGCGGCCACATCCTGGCCGCCGAGCGCGGCCGCGTCGGTGAGCGCTACATCCTCGGTCACGCGGCGGGGAACCTGGGACTGCGGGAGATCTTCGAGCGGCTCGCGCCGCACACGGGGATCCCGGCGCCGCGCTGGCGCCTTCCCCACGCGGCGGCGCTCGTCATGGCCGGCGCCTTCGAGGGGCTCTCCCGTATCACTCGCCGCGAGCCGCTGGCCTCGCGCACCGCCGTACGGATGGCCGCCAAGCGGATGTTCTTCGACCCGGCCAAGGCGATCCGCGAGCTCGGCCTGCCCCAGACCCCCGTGGACGAGGCCCTCCGGGACGCCGTCGACTGGTTCTGGGCCCACGGATACGCGCGGCGGCGGGTGCGGAGCGCCTGAGGGCGCCAAGTGGGCCCGAGCCGGTGACCCCGGTGTATAATCTCCGCGTCGACCGCGGTCGGCCCCGGTCGCTCGCGACACCACCATGAACGCCGCCGAGCTCGTCGCCAGCCTCACGCGTCGCAGCGGGTCCAACTTCTATTACTCCTTTCTCTTCCTGCCACGACACAAGCGCGAGGCGATGTACGCCCTCTACGCCTACTGCCGGACCGTGGACGACGCGGTCGACCAGAGCGCGGGCACCCCGGGCGATCAGCGGCGCACCCTCGCCGAGTGGCGGACCGAGCTTCGGCGGGTGTACGGCGGGCGGCCCACCCATCCCATCGCGAGCCGTCTGGCCGACGTGGTGCGCGCCTATCCCATCCCCCAGGAATACCTCGACACCATCCTCGACGGGGTCGAGATGGACATCGACAAGCGACGGTACGCGACCTTCGAGGAGCTGTCCGAGTACTGCTACCGGGTCGCGGCGGCCGTCGGTCTCGCCTGCATCGAGATCTTCGGCTATACCGACCCTCGCGCGCGTGACTACGCCGTCAACCTCGGCGTGGCCCTCCAGCTCACCAACATCATGCGGGACCTCAAGACGGACGCCGAGCGCGGCCGCATCTACCTCCCCCTCGACGAGCTTCGCCGCTACGGGTACTCCGAGGAGGAACTCCTCCGCGGGCGCTACACCCGCGCCTACTTCGAGCTGATGCGCTTCCAGGCGGACCGGACGCACGCCTACTACCGCGCCGCCCGCGCCGCGCTCCCGCGGGTGGACCGGCGGCGGTTGATCGCCGCCGAGATCATGGGCGTCATCTACCACGCGTTGCTCCGCACGATCGAGGCACGACGCTTCCGCGTCTTCGATCGGCGCATCCGGCTGTCGGCGCCGCGCAAGCTGGCTCTCGCGCTGGGGGTCTATCTACGCGCGCAGCTGCCGGGATGAGCCGCCCGTCCCGGCGTCGGCCGACCGGGCGCCGCTGAGATGCGAGCGGCGGTCACCACGGGTCCGGGCACGATTCGCCTCGAGGATCGCCCCACCCCGACGATCGGCCCCGGAGAGCTGCTCGTTCGGGTCCGCGGCTGCGGGCTCTGCGGCTCCGATCTGGCCAAGCTGCGAGCCCCGCGCCAGCTCCCCAGCGTGCTGGGCCACGAGGTGGTCGGAGATGTGGTCCAGGTCGGGGCGGGAGTCGGCCGGTTCCACGAGGGCGATCGCGTCGTGGCCGCGCACCACGTGCCGTGCTTTGCCTGTCACTACTGCCGGCGCGGCAGCGTGTCCATGTGCCGGGCCTTCAAGGAGTCGAACCTCGACCCGGGCGGCTTCGCCGAGTACGTGCGGGTCCCGCGCGCAAACGTCGAGCACGCGACGTTCCGGGTACCCGTGGAAATCCCGGATGCGGTGGCTGCCTTCACGGAGCCCCTCGGCTGCTGCGTGCGCGCGATCCGGCGAAGCGGCCTGGGACCGGGGGACGCGGTCCTGGTGGTCGGGCTGGGGGCGATCGGCGGGCTCCTGGTGCAGCTCGCCGTCCGGGCGGGGGCACGGGTGGTGGGCACGGACGTCCTCGCCCCCCGCCGCGAGCTGGGGTGCCTGCTCGGCGCGACCGTGACGGTGGCGCCGGCCGACGTCCCGGGGGCGCTGGCCACCCACACGGAAGGGCGGGGCGCGGACTGCGTGATCCTCACCGTCGGGTCGCCGGCCGTGGTGCGCCAGGCGCTCGGCTGGGCGCGCGACGGCGGCGCCATCCACCTGTTCGTGGGCGAGGGGGAGGGGCTGCTGCCGGTGGGCGAGCTCTACCACCGAGAGCTCACCCTGACGGCGACCTACTCGTCGTCACCGGCCGATCTCGCCGAGGCCTTCGAGCTGGTCACCTCGCGACGGGTCCGGGTCGCGGAGCTCTGCTCGCACCGGCTGCCGCTCGAGCGGCTGGCGGAGGCCGCCCGCCTGATGGAGGAGCGGGAGGCCCTCAAGGTCTACGTCGAGGTCAGCGAGTGAGGGCTCAGGTCTTTTACGGGCCGGGCGACCTGCGATACGAGGACGTCCCTGTCCCCGAGCCCCAGCCCGGCGAGGTGCTCCTCCGGATCGAGGCGGCGCTCACGTGCGGCACCGACGTGAAGACCCTCCGGCGCGGCCACCCGGTCATGATCCCCAAGCTCCCCACGGTGTTCGGGCACGAGCTGGCCGGCACCATCGTCGCCGTGGGTGCGGGCGTCCAGGAACCGCGGGTCGGGCAGCGGGCGGTGGCCGCGAACTCCGCCCCCTGCGGCGCGTGCGCCTACTGCCGGGGGGGTCGGGCGAACCTCTGCGACGATCTTCTGTTCGTGAATGGGGCGTACGCCGAGTACATCGCGCTCCCGCCCCGGCTCGTCAGGACCAATCTGGTGACGGTGCCCGCCGAGGCGTCCATGGCGCGGGTGGCCTTTGCCGAGCCGGTCGCCTGCTGCCTCCATGCGCTGGATCTGGCCGCCCTCACACCAGGCGACTCGGTGGCCGTGTTCGGTCACGGCCCGCTCGGCCTGCTCCTCGGCCTCCTGGCCCAGGCGCAAGGGGCCCGCGTCGTCCTGGCCGGCAAGGCCGGCCCGCGGTTCGACGTCGCCGCGCGGCTCTCCTTCGCGGCGTGCATCGACGTGACCGCGACCTCGGATCCCGCCGGCCGCATCCGGGCGGCGGCCGGCGGCGGCGTCCGCTGCGCGATCGACGCGACCGGCCGCCCCGAAGCGTGGGAGCAGGCGGTGGCGGCGACGGACAAGGGGGGAACGGTCGTCTTCTTCGGGGGGTGCGCCCCGGGGACCAGCATCCGGCTGGATACGCGCCGTGTCCACTACGAGGAGCTCCGCCTGCTGGGCGCCTTCCACCACACTCCCGTCCTCATCCGGCGGGCGGTCTCGCTCCTGGCCGACGGGACGCTCGATCCCGGCGTCCTCATCACGCACGAGATGACGCTCGCCGAGGTGCCGGCCGCCCTCACGTTGATGAGCCGGGGCGAGGCGTTGAAGGTGCTCATTCACCCGTAGCGTCGTCGTTCGAGAGGAGGTGGCGTGAGGGTATCCACACGCTTGGCTCGGTGGCTGGTCTCTGTGCTGGTCGGCGTGCAGGCGGCGGGGGCGGGCCCGGCGGCGGGGCAGGAGCGGTTTCCGGCCGGCACCAAGGACGTGACGATCGCGGCGGGCTACTCGGTCAGCCACAACACGTCTCCCACCCCGAATCTGGAGCGGGTCGACGGCTTCCACGTGATCCCGCACTTCGGGTATTTCCTCACGGGCGAGAGTGGCGAGGGGTTCCTGCGGGGCAACCTGGAGGGGCTGGTGGAGCCGATGCTGATTCATCTGAGTGCGTCGAAGTCCGCCACGGTGGTCGGCCTGGCGGCCCTCGGACGATGGGTGTTCGCCACCGGTCCGCGAGTCCGTCCGTACCTGGAGGCCGGCGGCGGCGTCCTGGGCGGCCGCGTCGACCTCCGGCAGACGGACTGCGACCTGAACTTCATGCTCGAGGCCGGCGTCGGTGCCCTCGTCTTCGTATCCGACACGAGCGCGCTGAGCCTGGGCTATCGGTTCCAGCACATCTCGAACGCGGGGGCCTGTGACAAGAACCTGGGGCTGAACTCCAGCCTGGTGCACGTCGGCATCAGCTTCTTCTTCCCGTGACGGCCGGCGTGCCGCCGCCGCGGGGCTCCGCGCCTTGCATTATGCCCCCCGGGTTTCTATACTGAGGTGCGCTTCCCCGCGACCTGAGGCGCCGAGAGAGGGGACGATGAGCGTGTCGATGGACCATTCCGGAAGGCTCGACGAGATCGTGCTGGCGGGCCCGCGCGGATTCTGCGCGGGCGTGGAGCGCGCGATCGAGGTCGTGGAGCGGGCGCTGGAGGTCGCGGGCGGGCCGATCTACGTCCGCCGGGAGATCGTGCACAACCGGCACGTCGTGGAGGCGCTCCGGGAGAAAGGGGCCATCTTCGTGGACGAGCTCACCGAGGTGCCGTCGGGCGCCACGGTGATCTTCAGCGCTCACGGCGTGTCGCCGGCGGTGCGGGACGACGCGCGCCTCCGGGGGCTCCGCGTGATCGACGCCACCTGTCCGCTCGTCACCAAGGTGCACATCGAGGCCACGCGCTATGCGCGCGAAGGCTACACCATCGTGCTGGTGGGCCACGAGGATCACGACGAGGTCATCGGGACCACCGGTGAGGCTCCCGAGCGGATCGTCGTCATCGACTCGGTGGAGGAAGCCGAGCGGCTGGACGTGGAGAACGCCGACAAGGTCGCCTACCTGACTCAGACGACGCTGTCGGTCGACGACACCCGCGCCATCGTCGAGGTCCTCCGGCGGCGGTTCCCCCGCATCGTCGGTCCCGCCAAGGACGACATCTGCTACGCGACCCAGAACCGGCAGGCGGCCGTCAAGAAGCTCAGCGCGGAGGTGGACCTGGTCCTGGTCCTGGGCGCCGCCAACAGCTCGAACGCCAACCGCCTCCGGGAGGTCGCCGAGTCGGTTGGCACCTGCGCCTACCTGATCAACGACGTGCGCGACATCCGGCCCGAGTGGCTGGAGGGCGCCCAGCGGGTCGGGGTGACGGCCGGCGCCTCGACGCCGGAGTTCCTCGTTCACGAGGTGGTCGAGTACCTGTCATCACGCGCGACGCCGGTGGTTCGCGAGCTCAACGTGGTCGAAGAGGACGTTCGGTTCGGTCTGCCCCACGAGCTGATCGAGCTCGCCCGCCAGTCGGGCAAGCGGCTCGCTACCTCGTCTCGCTCGGCTCCGTAGCCACCCCGTCCCCCGGGAGCGCGCACGCCCTGAGGCCGAAGGCCATGGGGTCGGGCCTCGTAGCCAAGACAATTCCTGTCGCGCCGCGTCGCGCGAGCCCCGAGGAGACACCATGAAGCTGGCCGGCCGGGTTGCCATCGTGACGGGTTCGAGCATGGGGATCGGGGAGGGGATGGCGGCGGCCTTCCTTCGGGAGGGGGCGCGGATCATCGTGAACTCGCGCGAGCAGAAGCGGGCCGACCAGGCGGCCGCCCGTCTGGCCAAGATCGCCGGGGAGGCGGATCGGACGCTGGCGGTGGCCGCCGACGTGTCGACCCGCGAGGGGGTAGACCGCCTGGTCGGGGAGGCGGTCCAGCGATGGGGCCGACTCGACATCATGGTGAACAACGCGGGGACGTCCATGATCGCCCCGTCGGCCGAGCTGAGCGAGACGGACTGGCGCCGGACGATCGACCTCAACCTGACGGGCGCGTTCTTCGGATGTCAGGCGTCGGCGCGTGTCATGCTTCCCAAACGCTCGGGCTCGATCATCAACGTCGGGTCGATCCTCGGCCAGCTCGGCCTCCCGAAGCGGGCCGCCTACTGCGCCTCCAAGCACGGCTTGATCGGGCTC
This sequence comes from Candidatus Methylomirabilota bacterium, assembly GCA_036005065.1. Taxonomy (NCBI): domain Bacteria; phylum Methylomirabilota (SeqCode); species Candidatus Methylomirabilota bacterium. Next base: position 6,605 of record DASYQW010000101.1, read on the forward strand.
ACCAAGGTCCTCGGGACGGAGTGGGGCCGGCAGGGTGTGCGGGTGAACTGCATCAATCCCGGCTACATCAAGACCCCGATGGACGTCCACGACCAGGCGGTGGGGGATTATACCGACGCCGACATCACCCGGCGCACGCCCGCCGGCCGCTTCGGGTCCGTGGAGGAGATCGCCACGGTCGCCGTGTGGCTCGCGTCGGATGACGCCGCCTACGTGACCGGCACGACGGTGGATGTGGACGGGGGCTGGGTCGCCTACGCCGGCTGGGGCAACTATTAGGGCCGTGCCGATACCCGTCGCATCTCTGCGTCCTCGGTCGTCGGCGGGCCTGAACGTATGCGGCATACGCCTCGGCCCGCCTCCTCCCTGCGTCCTTGATCTGCTCGGGTCTCGGCCCGGCCCGTCCCCCACGAGCGACAGGCAGCCATGAGCGTGAGGCAGGAAGCGGCGGCGGTGGTGGTCGGCGGCGGCATCTGGGGGTGCTCGATCGCCTACCACCTGGCTGCCGCCGGCGTCGGGGACGTGCTCGTCCTGGAGCGCCGGGAACTGGCGTCCGGAAACACTCCC
>DASYQW010000102.1 GCA_036005065.1 Candidatus Methylomirabilota bacterium
GCGTGGTGATGAATGCGGCCGTCCGGAGCATGGCGCGCGGGACGCCCTCGGCGGTGTAAGTCGCCGCTCCGGGCGCGGCGGGCACCCGTTCGCCGCGCCACCCACCCGCGCCGCGCAAGCCTCATGAATTATCCGCGCTAGTAGAGACGTTCAGAAGGAAGGGCCACGCCCCCCTTTGACCTGGGCGTGTGTCGGAGTAAAGCAGCCCGGCTCCGACCACCGAGCCCGTGGTGCATCGAGCGGTGCTCCGAGCGGCGGCTTCGCCGCCGCCACGATGGGGGGCATCGGGGGGGTCTTCCGGGACCCCCCCGAAATGACCTAGTAGCCGAGCGAGCGGTCGACGACCTCCCGGAGCGGCTCACTCGCGAGGAAGCGCCGCAGGTTCTCCACGAACAGCTCGGCGACCAGCTCGTCGCGAAACGGATGGAGCCCCCCGATGTGGGGCAGCACCGTGATCCCCTCGGTGACCCAGAAGGGGTGCTCGGGCGGCAAGGGCTCGGTGGTGAAGACGTCGAGGACGGCGCCCGCGATGGTGCGGGAGCGGACGGCCTCGACCAGGTCGGCGTCGACCACCAGCTCGCCCCGGGCGAAGTTGAGGAGGTAGGCCGTCGGCCGCATCGCCCGGAAGCGAGCGGCGTCCATGAACCCGCGGGTCGCCGCCGTCACCGGGAGGAGCAGGAGGACGAAGTCCGCGACCGCCAGGACCTCGGCCGTCGCCGCCGGCGGGTACACAAGCTCCACGTGGGGCACCGCCCCGGGAACGCGCTTGGTGCCGACGACGCGCAACTCGAGGGCACCGGCCTTCCGCGCCACCTCGCGGCCGATGGCGCCCAGTCCCAGGATGCCGAGGGTCTTCCCCGCCAGGGGCTCGGAGACCCGCCGGGTCCAGCGGCGCTCGCGCTGATCGAAGGCGGCGGCCGCGTAGGGCTTGGTCAGGTGAAAGAGCGCGCCGAGGATGTTCTCGGGCATCTGGATCCGGTGGGTGCCGCGCGCGCAGGTCAGCGCGACCGCCGGCGGGAGGTCGGGGCGGGCCAGCCACCCCTCGACCCCGGCCGTCAGCGCCTGGATCCAGCGCAGGCGCGGCGCCCGGGCCAGGAGTCCCTTCGGCACCCGCCAGGCGAGCAGCGCGTCACAGCGGGCGAGGAGATCGGGCGAGGGTGTCTCGCCGGCGGCGACGGCCACGAGCTCCACCCGGTCGGCCAGTCCCGCGCGCTCCATCGCCGCACGGTAGACCGGGGCCTGGTCGAGCCAGAGGAGCAGCGTGGGCAGGGTCACGGAACCCCAAGATACACCCGGCGCGTCCCGCCCGACACCCGACGCCGCCGGCGTCGGCGCCGGCGCGGGCCGGCAAGGCCCGAGCTAACCGGCGGTGGCCTTCTTCTTGGGCGGTGGCTCGGGCGAGAGCAGGGGAAGCGCCTCGATCTCGCCCGGAAGCATACCGGTCAGGGACTTGGCGTTGCGCGCGATCACCTCGGCGGCGTGGATGTAGCCGGCCTCGTCCAGGCGCCCCGAGCTCATGAGCTGCGACCATCCCAGGATGGCCATGAGCGCCGTCCGCATGTCGTGCCAGCAGAACTCGAGCTCGCTCCCCCGCCTCGCCGCCATGCCCCGCCGCACGACGTCGGTCGCCCGCCGCACCTGCCCCAGTGCGGCCGACAGCTCCCGCCGCAAGCCGTCCCGCCCGTCCTGGTGGCCCTCCAGAAGGTCGAGCGCGCTCTCCAGCGACCCGCTGACGATCTTCAGGTTGCGGTGCAGGTCGCGGACCCAAAGGTTTCCCACCGCGCTTCCCCCTGGCTTTACCCCGGTCGGGGCCCCCGGAGTATCCGGAGCACGGCCGAGGCAAGCGTCACGTCGTCGACCGGCTTCATCAGGTGGGCGTCGAACCCCTGCTCGAAGGTGCGCATGTAGTCCGCGTCGGCGCCGTACGCGGTGAGGGCGACGACCGGCAGGTGCGCCCAGTGGGGATCGGCCCGGAGCTGCCGGACGAAGCCGAACCCATCCATCCTCGGCATCCGGAGGTCGCACACTACCGCGTTCGGCCGAAGCCGCGTCAGCAGATGGATGGCCTCCAGCCCGTCGGCCGCGACCACGACCCAGGCCCCGTGCTGCTCGAGCATGACGCGCGTGAGCTCGCGAGCGTCGGGATCGTCCTCGACGACCAGGATCACGGTCCCGTCGAGGCGCGGGAGGGCTTCGCTCCCTCGAGGGACCGACCGGAGTCGCCGGCCGACCGGCTTCCTCGAAGCGTCCTGACCGGGGCGGGACCTCGCCGGCCCGGCGCCGCCGGAGGTGGCCTCCTTGGGCGCAAGCCCGCCCATCCGGGCGACAGGCACCAGTCGCACCCCGGCGTCCGCCCGGCCCGGGGCATTCGCGGGGAGCGACGCCTCCGACGAGGGGCTAGTAGAGTGGTCCGTCCGCAGGGCGCTGGGGTCCTGGCCGGCCATGCTCATCCCTGTAGGGACACCTCTCTACTGTACAACCCGGTATCGGTCCGTCTCTTCCGGAAACGGTCAGATCCCCTCCCGAGGCCTCGAAGGTGCACGGCGGCGAACCCGCTCACGGCCCGCTTGCGCCGTCAGCCGGCATACTTACGTCCCTCGCCCGGATCGGTGGTCAAAGGCGTAGGTCTCCGCGCGTGATTAGGGTGCAACGGCCATGCCGGCCAGACACTCACCCGAGAGTCAGCCGGTCCCGGTACGCGGGGACCACAGTCTCCCAGCCGAGCTCGGCGCGAACTCGCCGCGCGAGCGCCGCCGCCGGATCCGGGTCTCCGTGGACGACGAACACGCGCTTGGGTGGAGGCGTCGCGGTGCGAAGCCAGGCCAGGAGCCCGTCGGCATCCGCGTGCGCGGAAAGCCCGTGGACCGTCTCGACATGCGCGCGGACGGGGACCTCCTCGCCGAAGATCCGGAGCGTCCGGGCGCCTTCCTGTAACAGACGGCCACGCGTCCCCACCGCCTGGTATCCGACGAGGAGCACGGTCGTCCGCGGGTCGGGCAGCCGCTGCCGCAGGTGATGGAGCACGCGGCCCCCGGTCGCCATGCCGCTGGCGGCGATGATCAGGATCGGGCCGCTGAGGGCGTTGATGGCCCTGGACGCCTCGGGGGTCCGCGCCAGATGGAGCTCTCCATACTCGAACGGCGAGTCGCCGGCGAACACGAACCGGCGCATCTCGTCGTCGAACTCTTCGGGGTGCGCCCAGTAGATCGCCGTCGCCTCGATGGCCATCGGGCTGTCGACGTAGGTGGGCAGCCGTGGAATGCGGCCCGCCTGGGCCAGTCCCTTGAGGTGGAAGAGAAGCTCCTGGGTCCGGCCCACGGCGAATGCCGGGACGACGATCGCGCCGCCGCGCTTCACGGCCGCCGTGACGGCGGCCTCGAGCTGGGCGGCGATCGTGTCGGCGTCGTGGCGCCGGTCGCCGTAGGTGGATTCGACGACGACGTAGTCGGCCTCGCCGATCGGGGTCGGATCGGGAAGGATCGGGGCGCCGACCCGGCCCAGGTCGCCGGAGAAGACGAGCCGCCGACGCTCGGACCCGTCGCCGGCCTCCACCGTGACGATGGCCGAGCCCAGGATGTGGCCGGCGCGGCGGAAGGCGATGCGGATCCCGGGCCCCGGCTCGAGCCACGCGTCGTAGTCGACTCCGGTCACCGCGAGGGCCGCGGCCAGGCCTTCTTCGGCGGTGTAGAGGGGAAGGGCCGGCACGTGCTTCGAGCTTCTCCGCTTGACGTGGTAGGCGGCCTCCTCCTCCTGGAGGTGCCCCGAGTCGGGGAGCAGGATCTTCGCCAGGTCGGCCGTGGCCCGGGTGGCGTAAACGGGGCCGCGGAAGCCGTCTTTCCAGAGTCGCGGCAGGTAGCCCGTGTGGTCGATGTGGGCGTGGGTGAGGACGACCCAGTCGAGCCGCCCCCGATCCAGGGGAAGCGGCTCCCAGTTCCGCCGGCGGAGCTCCTTCAGGCCCTGGTAGAGCCCGCAGTCGACCAGGAAGCGGCGGCCGGCCGCCTCCACCAGGAACTTCGACCCGGTGACCGTGCCCACGGCGCCCAGACAGTCGACGGCGGCGATCATGCCGCGCGATGGTACCACGGACGCCGGCCCTTGACGGGCCGGTAGAGAGGATGCGATAACAGGCCACCTGCACCACGCGAGAGCCCGGAGCCCCTCAGGCAAGGAGACAGAGTGATGGCTGCCACGCCGAAGACGCTCGACGGTGTCCCCGCCGAGAAATGGGTCGAGCTCTACACGATCATGATGCGGATCCGCCAGTTCGAAGAGCGCATCATGCCGCTCCTCAAGGAAGGCAAGATCAAGGGGACCGCGCACCCCTCGGTGGGACAGGAGGCGGTGGCGGCCGGCGTGTGCGGCATTCTCCAGCCGACCGACTACATCGTGTCGAACCACCGGGGGCACGGACACTGCATCGCCAAGGGGATGCGGACACCCGAGATGATGGCCGAGCTCTACGCGAAGCGCACCGGGTCCAACAAGGGGAAAGGCGGCTCGATGCACATCGCCGACCTCGACCAGCACATCATCGGGTGTACCGGCATCGTGGGCAGTGGCGCCCCGATCGCAGGCGGCGCCGCGCTGGCCGCCAAGCTGGGGAAGACGGGGCAGGCGGTCGTCTGCTTCTTCGGCGACGGCGGCATCAACCAGGGCGTGGTGTTCGAGTCGATGAACATGGCGGCCATCTGGCAGCTGCCGGTCGTCTTCGTGTGCGAGAACAACATGTACGCCCTGTCGACGCCCGCCGAGAAGATGACGGCGCTCAAGCAGCTCGCCGACCGCGCGCAGGGCTTCGGCTTTCCCGGGTTCCAGGTCATGGGTAACGACCTCCGGGCCGTCGTCGGCGCCACCCGCGAGGCGCTCGAGCGCGCCCGGGCCGGCCAGGGTCCGACGCTCCTCGAGTGCAAGACGTACCGGTGGTACGGCCACTCGGCCATGCGGCCCGACACCCGCGCCTACCGGGCCCGTGAGGAAGAGCTGGAGTGGCGCGAGCGCGACCCGATCGCGCTGGCCGAGAAGGAGCTCGGGAAGGCCGGAATCCTCACCGCGGAGCAGGTCGCCCGGATCCAGCGCGAGGTCGCCAAGGAGATCGAGGAGGCCGTGGAGTTCGCCGAGCGCTCCCCCGATCCCGACCTCCAGGAGATGTTCACCGACGTCTACGCGCCCTACTGACTCTCGGCGGGGGGCTGCGCCCCCCTCCGACGGCCCTCCCGGCGAAGCCGGGCCGTTCGCCCTTCGGCGAACGGATCGGGCCTGCCTCCCCCCGGGAAGCTGGGGCGGCAGGTCACGAGGCCGAAGGTAGAGGCCGAGGAGGGGGGCTCGAGATGGCGGTGATCACGTACCGGGACGCGCTCAATCACGCGCACCGCGAGGAGATGGAGCGGGACGAGCGCGTGTTCCTGATGGGGGAAGAGGTCGCGGTCTACGGGGGCGCCTACAAGGTCAGCCAGGGCCTCCTCGAGAAGTTCGGCGAGCGGCGCGTCATCGACACGCCCATCTGCGAGTCAGGCTTCACGGGGGTCGGGATCGGGGCGGCCATGGTCGGGCTGCGCCCGATCGTCGAGATGATGACGTTCAACTTCGCCCTCCTGGCCCTCGACCAGATCGTGAACCACGCCGCCAAGCTCCACTACATGTCCGGCGGCCAGTTCAGCTGCCCGCTGGTCGTCCGGGGGCCGGGGGGCCCCGCCCACCAGCTGGCCGCGCAGCACTCGCAGTCGATGGAGACCTACTTCTACCACGTGCCCGGGCTCAAGGTCGTCCGCCCGACCACGCCGCGCGACGCCAAGGGACTCCTCAAGAGCGCGATCCGCGACGACAACCCGGTGATCTTCATCGAGTCCGAGACCCTCTACGGCGTCAAGGGCGAGGTGCCCGAGGACCCCGACTTCCTGATTCCGCTCGGCGTCGCCGAGGTCAAGCGCGAGGGGCGGGACGTGACGGCGATCGCCTACTCGGGCATGTACTATCGGGTCCTGGAGGCGGCCGAGGAGGTGGAGCGGACCGACGGCATCTCCGTCGAGATCGTCGACCCCCGCACGCTCCGGCCCATGGACACCGAGACGATCCTGGCGTCCGTGCGCAAGACTCACCGGGCGGTGGTGGCCGAGTCCGGCGCCGGCTTCGCCGGGATGGGCTCCGAGATCGCCGCCTCCATCACCGAGAGCGCCTTCGACGACCTGGACGCGCCGGTCCGGCGGGTCACCGGCGCCAACGCGCCGATGCCGTACGCCCGGAACCTCGAGCGGCTCAAGACGCCCTCGAAGGAAAAGATCGTGGAGGCGCTCCGCAAGGTCTGCGCCGTCGACTGAGAGGCCGCGAACCGATGACCCTCGACGGAGCTTCGAGGAGGGGCGACGTCCTATGGCGGTGACCAAGGTCGTGATGCCGAAGTTGTCGGAGGCGATGGAGACCGGCAAGCTCCTGCGGTGGCTCAAGCAGGAAGGGGAGCGGGTCGCCGGCGGCGACATCGTCGCCGAGATCGAGACGGACAAGGCCGACATCGAGCTGGAAGCCTTCGGCTCGGGCGTCCTCCGGAAGGTGCTGGTCGGGCCTGGCGCGACCGTGCCGGTCGGCAACCTCATCGCGGTGATCGCCGAGCCCGACGACGACATCTCCGGCGTGCTCGGCGCGGCCGGCGCCCCGACCGCGCCGGCGGCGCCCCCGAAGCGGGCCGAGGAGCCCGCGCGAGCCGCGGCGCCGACCGGCGGGCAACCCCCCGCGGCGGCCCCGGCGCCGTCGGCCCCGTCCACGCGGGCCGAGGAGCCGGTGCGGGCCGCGGCGCCGACCGGCGGGCAGCCCGCCACCGCGGCCACCGTGCCGGCGCAGCCGTCGGTATCGGCGGCCGACGCCCGGCAGGCCCCCGCCGCGGTGACGGCCGCCGCCACGCCGCCGGCGGCCGAGGCGGCGCGCGAGGAAGAGGCGGAGGAGACGCCGGTGGCCGGTCGGCGGCTCCGGGCCTCGCCGCTGGCGAAGAAGCTCGCGCAGAAGTCCGGCATCGATCTCACCCTGGTCAAGGGGACGGGGCCAGCCGGCCGCATCATCCAGCGCGACGTCGAATCATTCGTCGCCTCGCGACCGGCCGAGGCGGCCCGGCCGGCCGCCCCGGCCGTGCGGCCCGCCCCGCGGCCCGAGGCCCGGCCCGCGGCGGAGTACGAGGATCAGGCGCTCAGCCAGCTCCGCGCGGCGATCGCTCGGCAGATGACCCAGTCGAAGGCCCCCGTCCCGCACTTCTACCTCACCACGGAGGTCGCGATGGAGCGGGCGGTGGCGTTGCGGGAGGAGCTCCAGGCGCTTCCCGGCGCCCCCAAGCTCACCTTCACCGACCTCATCGTCCGGGCCTGTGCGGTGACGCTGACGAAGCATCCCGGCGTCAACGCGAGCTTCCAGGGCCAGGCGATTCGCCGGTACCGGGCGGTGCACATCGGGATCGCCGTCGCGCTCGAGGACGGGCTCATCACCCCCGTCCTCCGCGACTGCGATCAGAAGGGCCTCTTCCAGATCGCCGCCGAGTCCCGGGACCTCGCCGAGCGGACCCGGGTCCGGAAGCTCAAGGCCCAGGAGCTCTCCGGCGCCACCTTCTCCGTCTCCAACCTCGGGATGTTCGCCGTCGACGAGTTCTCCGCCATCATCAACCCGCCGGAGGGGGCGATCCTGGCGGTGGGCGCGATCGTCGACAAGCCGGTGGTCGTCAAGGGCCAGCTCGCGGTCGGCAAGCGCCTGCGCCTGACGCTGTCGTGCGATCACCGCGCGATGGATGGGGCCATGGGCGCCCGCTTCCTGGGGGATCTCCAAGCCCTCCTCGAGGCCCCGCTCGGGCTCCTGGTCTAAGGCGATGGCGAGCGAGAAGTTCGACGTCGTCGTCGTGGGGTCGGGCCCGGGGGGCTACGTGGGCGCGATCCGGGCGGCCCAGCTCGGGCTCCGGACGGCTGTCGTCGAGGCCGACCGCCCGGGTGGGATCTGCCTGAACTGGGGCTGCATCCCGACCAAGGCGCTCCTCCGAAACGCCGAGGTCCTTCAGCTCTTCCAGCGGGCGGCCGAGTGGGGCATCGCCTTCGACAATCTGCGCGCCGACTACGCCGTGGCCTATCGCCGGAGCCGGCAGGTCGCCGACCGGATGGCCAAGGGCGTCGAGTTTCTCTTCCGGAAGAACACGATCACGCTCATCGCGGGCCGGGGCGAGCTCGCCGGGCCCGGGGCCGTCCGCGTCCACCCCGCCCAGGGGGCCCCGCGGACCGTCGAAGCCCGCGCGGTGGTTCTGGCGATGGGCGCCGAGCCCAAGAGTCTCCCGGGGGTGAGCCTGGACGGCCGGCGCGTCATCAGCTCGGACGACGCCCTCCGTCTCGAGCGGCTTCCCGCCTCCGTGATCGTCATCGGCGCCGGCGCCGTCGGAGTGGAGTTCGCGGACGTGTTCGCCGCCTACGGAGTCCAGGTCACGATCATCGAGGCGCTGCCGCGGCTCCTGCCCCTCGAGGACGAGGAGATCTCACGCCTCCTCGCCCGGAGCTTCACGCGGCGGAAGATCGACGTCCGCGCCGGCGCCAAGGTCCGAACGGTCAAGGCGGGTCCCGACGGCGTCGAGGTCGAGATCGAGCACGAGGGTCGGGCCGATCGCCTTCAGGCCGAGCAGGTGCTGATGGCGGTGGGACGCGGCGCGAAGACCCGGGGCGCGGGTCTCGAGGGGGTCGGGGTGGCGATGGAGCGCGGGTTCGTCAAGGTGACCCCGCACCTGGAGAGCTCGGTCCCGGGGATCTACGCGATCGGGGACGTCGCCGGGCCGCCGCTGCTCGCCCACAAGGCCAGTGCCGAGGGGATCGTGGCCGCCGAGACGATCGCCGGCCAGCCGAGCCACACCGTCGACTACCAGGCCGTCCCGAGCTGCACCTATTGCCATCCGCAGGTGGCGAGCCTGGGACTGACCGAGGCGCAGGCCCGCGAGCGCGGGGACGCCGTGCGGGTCGGGAAGTACCAGTTTCAGGCGAACGGCAAGGCTCAGGCCCTCGGGGAGCCCGAGGGGCTCGTCAAGATCGTGGCCGCCGCCGACACCGGGGAGATCCTGGGCGTCCACATCCTCGGGGCCGAGGCGACCGAGCTGATCGCGGAGTTCGGGCTCGGGAAGACGCTCGAGGCGACGGTGGAGGAGGTGGGCCACACGATCCACGCTCATCCCACGATGTCCGAGGCCGTCATGGAGGCGGCGCTGGACGCCATGGGCGCCGCCATCCATCTCTAGCCTCTTCGGAGGGGGCCTCGGCGGCCCCATCCGAGACCTCCCCCACCTTTTGGGCTGGGTGGGCGGGCCCGCGGGCGAAGCCCGCGCTCGGAGCGCTCCGGCTGGGAGCGCGCGGAACACATCCCCGTCCTCCGGGCGGCGGCGAAGCCGCCGCCAGACGGGGGGCATCGGGTGGTCTTCCGAGACCCCCCGAAAGGGCTCAGGGGTGGGGGACGCCCAGGAAGGGAAGATGGACGAGCAGGGTGAATCCGTTCACGCAGAAGAGCGTGGCCACCAGCGCAAACACGACGGAGACGCCGTAGAGCGCGCGCGAGGTCGACAAGATCGACACCGACGCGATGACGATGCCGATCTGGAGTAGGGCCTCGGCCAGGTCGAAGTTCGGGTCGCGGGCCCGGTTCTCGTCCCGCTCGTGCTCGAGCTTCTTGGCCTCCTTCTCGATGTCCTTCTTCTCGGCGTTGTAGCGCTTCTCCTCCTCGGCGAACTTCGCCCGGAGCTCCTCCAGCTTGGCCCGGGCCGCCGGGGACATGGTGGCGCCGCGCTCGACGAGGTCCGCCTCGATCCGGAGGGCCTGGGCCCGGTACTGGTGCTCCCGGATCACCTTGGCCTGGTAGAAGTTCCACTGGTCCGAGGCCTGCTGCTGGGCCAGCAGCATCTCCTTCATCGCGTTGTTGCCGCCGAGGGAGGTCAGGGCCAGGACCACCGCGTACACGGCGGTCGTGAGGGCGACGCGGCGGGTGAAGGCCTTGTCCTTGGCCTCCTCCGCCGCGTGCTCCAGGGGCTCCGGGATCTCCGCCATGTCCTCGGATCTTCGGTTGTGCTGTGAGGGAGGCAGACCCGAGGTCAGGAGCCTGCCGGGTTAACCAGGTGCTACGCGTTTGCTCGACCGCCGACGGTCAGTGTTCCGCTTCGAGCGCCGGCTTTGCCGGCGCAACTTTCCTGGGGGGTTGTTCAAAGGGGGGCACGCCCCCCTTTGATGACCTAGACGCCCTCGAGCGGCTCGTCCTTCCCGCGCAGCTTGGAGATCTCCTCGCGCATGGCGCTCCGGCCGGCCTCGAAGGCGGCCCGGAGCTGGGCGGACTTCTCCTCGACGACCTCCTTGCCACGCCCGAGGTACTCCTGCGCCTTGACCTGGGCCTCGCCCATCGTCTCCTGGGCCCGGCGCGCGAACTCCGAACCGCGCTCCTGGGCCAGCCGCGCCAGATCCGTCCCCCTCTCGCGGAGGAGCTCGCGCGTCTCTTCACCCGTCTTGGGAGCCAGCAGGAGCGCGACACCCGCCCCGATGATCGCTCCGACCGTCAAGAGCCCCAAGGCTCCCAGGAAGTTGAGATCGCTCTGCCGTTCGTCCGTCATGGTCGACGCCTCCTATCCCGACGGCTTCCCCTTGCTGAGTCGATGGATGAACACGTCCACCCCTTTCCGCAGGCCCTGGGCCACGCCCAACACCTTTCCGACCGTCCCCGCGCCTCCGAGAATGCCCGTGAGCTTCACCAGGCGGGCCAGCAGCTCTTGAGTCATGACCACGACGCCTTCGGCTTCCCGCAGATCGCGGTTGGCCCGCTGGGCCAGCTCCCGGTGCTCCTGGAGGAGGGCCTGGAGCTGCGAGGCGAGGGGCCGGATCTCCCGCTCCACCGCCGTCAGGGTTTCGGCCGTCGTGCGGGCGGTCCGCATGATCTGGACGAGCGCGGGGATCGCGGCGACCACGAGGGCGACGAGCGCCAGGCTGGCGATCAAGGCGGCGATGCCGAGCACGGATCAGAGCCCCTTTTTTCGGAGTGGGTGGCGCGACGCGGATCGGCTCTACCGTAACAGAGGGGTCCGGGCGTCGTCAAATGCCGCGCGGCTCGGGACCGCTGGCGTTGACGCGTCCAGACCGGCCTTCTATAATGACAAACCGATGTTTCATCCGCGAGTCGGGTCGTGAGCCTCGAGGACCGCTTCGCCGAGCTCAAGCGCCTGCGCCAGGCCGCGGAGCTGGGTGGGGGCGAGGAGCGCATGGCCCGCCAGCACCGAGCGGGAAAGAAGACGGCCCGGGAGCGGGTCGAGCTCCTGCTCGACAAGGGCTCCTTCGACGAGCTCGATCGCTTCGTCGTCCACCAGGCGACCGACTTCCGGATGTCCGAGCAGAAGTTCCTGGGGGACGGAGTCGTGACCGGCTCCGGCCGGATCCACGGGCGGCCGGTCTACCTCTTCGCCCAGGACTTCACCGTCTTCGGCGGCTCCTTGTCCATGACCTACGCGCAGAAGATTTGCAAGATCATGGATCTGGCGCTCAAGGTCGGGGTGCCGATCATCGGGCTGAACGACTCCGGAGGCGCCCGGATCCAGGAAGGCGTCGTCTCCCTGGCCGGCTACGCGGAAATCTTCCTCCGGAACACACTGCTGTCCGGGGTCGTGCCGCAGATCTCCGCGATCATGGGGCCGTGTGCCGGCGGCGCCGTGTACTCCCCGGCGATCACGGACTTCGTCTTCATGGTCCGCGGGACCTCCTACATGTTCGTCACCGGACCGGACGTCATCAAGGCGGTGACCCACGAGGAGGTCACCTTCGAGGAGCTCGGCGGCGCCGACACCCACGCCCGGCGGTCGGGGGTCGCCCACTTCGCCGTCGAGAGCGAGGAAGAGTGTCTGGCCGCGATCCGGGAGCTCCTCACCTTCCTGCCGCCGAACAACCTCGAGGATCCGCCGGTCCGGCCGACTCTGGATCCTCCCGATCGGCTCGACGAGGCCCTGCAGTCCCTCGTGCCGGACAACCCGACGAAGCCCTACGACATGAAGGAGCTGATCCAGACGGTCCTCGACGACCACGTCTTCTTCGAGGTGCAGCCCGACTACGCCCCGAACCTGGTCATCGGCTTCGGCCGCCTCGGTGGCCGGCCGGTCGGGATCGTGGCCAACCAGCCGGCCCACCTCGCCGGGTGCCTCGACATCGCCGCCTCGCTCAAGGGCGCCCGGTTCGTCCGGTTCTGCGACTGCTTCAACCTCCCGCTCATCACGTTCGAGGACGTCCCCGGGTTCCTCCCGGGCACCGCCCAGGAGTACGGCGGGATCATCAAGCACGGGGCCAAGCTCCTCTACGCCTTCGCCGAGGCGACCGTCCCCAAGCTCACGGTCATCACGCGCAAGGCCTACGGCGGGGCGTACTGCGTCATGGCCTCGAAGCACATCCGGGCCGACGCGAACTTCGCCTTCCCGACCGCGGAGATCGCCGTGATGGGGCCGGAGGGAGCGGTCAACATCCTCTACAAGCGCGAGATGGCCGACGGGCCCGAGGGGGCCCGCTTCCGGGAGGAGCGCACGGCGGAGTTCCGCGCGAAGTTCGCCAATCCCTACGTGGCCGCCGAGCGCGGGTACGTGGACGACGTGATCGAGCCCCGGGAGACCCGGCGGCGGCTCATCGGCGCCCTCGAGACGCTGCACACCAAGCGGGACCAGAACGCCCCGCGAAAGCACGGGAACCTGCCCCTGTAGGCGGGGCCCACCGATGGATGCAGACGAGCCCCGGACGATCGAGGAGGCCCGGGCGCGCTGGGAGCGGGAGATCCTCCGGCCGGCCCTCGACCGGGCGCCGGAGCGGGCCCGCTTCGAGACCTCCTGGGGCACCCCGGTGCCCCGGCTGAGCACGCCGGCCGACCTGACGGCGTTCGACTACCTCCGCGATCTCGCCTTCCCCGGGGAATACCCATACACCCGGGGCGTCCAGCCGACCATGTACCGCGGGCGGCTCTGGACCATGCGCCAGTACGCCGGCTTCGGCTCGGCCGCCGAGAGCAACCGCCGCTTCCGCTACCTGCTCGACCAGGGGCAGACCGGGCTCTCCGTCGCCTTCGACCTTCCGACCCAGATGGGCCACGACGCCGATGCGCCCGCCGCGCGCAGCGAGGTCGGGCGGGTCGGCGTGTCGATCTCGAGCCTGGAGGACATGGCGGCGCTCCTCGACGGGATCCCGCTCGACCGGGTCTCCACATCGATGACGATCAACGCCACCGCGCCCATCCTCCTCGCGCTCTACGTCGTGGTCGGGGAGCGTCAGGGAGTGCCGGGGACGAAGCTCTCCGGCACGGTGCAGAACGACATCCTCAAGGAGTACATCGCCCGCGGCACCTACATCTTCCCGCCGGGCCCCTCGCTCCGCCTCGTCACCGACTGCTTCGCCTACTGCAAAGATCACGTCCCCCGCTGGAACACCATCTCGATCTCGGGCTACCACATGCGGGAGGCGGGGTCGACGGCGGTGCAGGAGGTGGCCTTCAGCTTTGCCAACGCCATCGCCTATGTCGAGGCGGCGCTGGCGGCCGGACTCGAGGTCGACGAGTTCGCCCCCCAGCTCTCCTTCTTCTTCAACGCCCACAACAACCTGCTGGAGGAGGTCGCCAAGTTCCGAGCGGCGCGGCGGCTCTGGGCGCGGATCATGCGGGAGCGCTTCCACGCGCGGGACCCGCGCGCCTGGATGCTGCGCTTTCACGCCCAGACGGCCGGCTCCATGCTCACCGCCCAGCAGCCCGAGAACAACATCGTGCGGGTGGCGATCCAGGCGCTGGCCGCGATCCTGGGCGGCTGCCAGTCCCTCCACACCAACTCGATGGACGAAGCCCTGGCCCTGCCTTCCGAGGCCGCGGTGCGGATCGCGCTCCGGACCCAGCAGATCCTCGCCTACGAGGCGGGGGTCGCCGACTCGGTCGATCCCCTGGGCGGCGCCTTCCACATCGAACGGCTGACCACCGAGATCGAGGAGGCGGCCGTCGCCTACCTGGAGAAGATCGAGGGCATGGGTGGAGCCGTGACGGCGATCCCGTTCATGCAGCAGGAGATCCAGGAGGCGGCCTATCGCTACCAGCTGGAGATCGAGACCGGGGCCCGGATCGTGGTCGGCGTGAACGAGTTCGTCACCGGGGAGCCGCCGCCGGCCCAGCTCTTCCACCCGGATCCCACCGGGGAAGCGGCCCAGGTGGAGCGGCTCGGCCGCCTCCGGGCGACGCGGGACCCGGACCGCGCCGCTCGCGCGCTCGACGCCGTCGAGGCGGCCGCCCGCGGCCACGCGAACCTGCTCCCGCGCCTCCTCGAGGCCGTCCACGCCCAGGCGACCCTGGGCGAGGTCTGTGACCGGCTCCGGGCGGTGTTCGGCGTGCACCGGCCCTCGGTGGCGTTCTGATGGCGCGCGGCCGACCGACGATCCGCGTGGCCATCGCGGCGCTCGGGCTGGTGGTGGCCGGGGCGATGGGCGCGCGGGCCGACCTGCTCCAGGACCTGGGCGCCACCTTCGAGCGGGTCGCCCAGGAGCTCCAGGCCACGTTCCCGAAGGTCGAGGCGCGCATCGTGCTCGTGGAAGGCGCGCAGGTGCGCCTGGCCGGCTCGGGCCTGACGGCTCTCCGTCCCGGCCTCGAGCTCGTCGCCTACCGGAAAGGCGCGCTCTTCCGGCACCCGATCACCAATCAGCCGCTGGGCCATGCCGAGGAGGAGGTCGCCACGCTCGTGGTGACCTCGATCGAGGGGGACCAGGCGACGGCGCGGGTCGCGGTCACCGAGGGCGGGCGGACCCCCATCGCCGGCGACGGCGCCCGGCTCACGGCCGGGCGCATCCCGGTGGCGGTGCTTCCCACGCTCGGCGTGCAGGTCGCCGGCGAGACGCCCCAGGACACCGCGCTCTTGCTCGTCTCCCGCTTCTCGGCCCTGCTCGAGAAAACGGGCCGGTTCCTGGCCGTGGAGCCCCAGCGCGTGCTCGAGGCGGTGGGACCGGCGGGGAGCGCGGCTCCGCCGTCCCCCTTGGAGGTCGCGCGGAAGCTCCGGGCGCCGGCCGTGCTCACCTCGCGGGTCGTGGAGGAGGGCCGCGCGCGCCATCTGGAGACGGCCTGGATCTCGGGTCGCACCGGGGCGACGCTGGTCGCCTCGCGCACGCCGCTGGCGCGGGCGGCCTACCCGCCCCGCTTTGCCTGGG
>DASYQW010000103.1 GCA_036005065.1 Candidatus Methylomirabilota bacterium
GCGTCCTCGGCGTTAAAAGGCTAAGCGACTACGAGGGCGTAGCCGTACTGGGCGCCGTTGCCCGCCCCGATCCAGAGGAAGACGACGATGTCGCCGTCCTTCACCGCCCCGGAGCGGCGGTCCTCGTCGAAGAGCAGCAACGTGCTCGCGGCGGAGGTGTTGCCGTAGTGGCCGACGTTGGTGGGCACGCGCTCGGCCGGGAGGCCCATCGTGCGGGCCGTGCGCTCGACGGCGATGCGGTTGGCCTGGTGGAAGTCCCAGCGCTTGATCTTGTCGACGTCGAAGGCGTGTCCGACGACGGGCTGGATCCGGGTCGGCCAGTCCTCGACCATCCTCTCGAACGTGCGGCAGAGGATGGGGGTGAAGGAGCGGCCCACCGTCTGCGCCTCCATGAGGAAGAGGTGCTCGGTGAGGTTGTCGGCGCAGGTGGGGCTCGTCCCGCCTCCGGCGTCGTAGCGCACGATCGCGAGGTCGGGCTGGGTCTCGTACCAGGTGTGGACGAGACCACGGTCCCCCGACTTGCGCCCCGAGCGAAGGATCACGGCGCCGGCCCCGTCACCGAAGAGGGCGGGGCTGAGCCACGCCCACGGGTAGCGCCCCTGCATGTAGAACGGGATCGTGTCGCGGGTCAGGTAGCTGCTGGAGCAGTTGCTGGCCACGAGGAGGACCACGCCGTCGTCGCCGTTGCCCGCCAGCTCGCTGCGGGCCGAATGGAAGGCGGGAGCGAGGCCGGCGCAGCCCAGGTTGTGGTACATGAGGTGGGCATCGCGCCGCAGCCCCAGCGCGCTGGTCATGAAGCGCAGGTGGTCGTTGAAGTAGAGCGTGTCCGGCGTGCAGGAGACGTGCACGAGGGCGTCAACGTCCGCGGCCTCCAGCCCCGCATCCTCCAGGGCGCGCTTCGCCGCCCGTACCGCCAGATCGCCGTCGTAGATCCCACCCTCGGCGCGAGGCCGCTTGACGGCCGTGCTCATGTCGAGGTCGAAGGAGCGGGTGGAGATCCCCAGATTCCGCTCGAGCCACTCGGAGTGGACGGGCTTGCCGTTGGGCTTTGTCGGCCGGAGCCAGGCGAGGACCTCGTCGTTGCGGACGAGGGGCGTGCAGACAAATGAACCCGAACCGGCGATGAGGGAGGGACCGCTCACAGTGGCTCCCGTCTCCTAGTTTCTTGTGAACTCTTATTACACGTTTTCAGGCGACGATCAAGCGGGGCGCGCGATTCTGAGTCCGAAGTTCGCGGAAATGAGTCAGAGGTTCTCGAAAACGCCCTTCCCGAGGTACCGCTCGAAGCCATCGGCGAAAACGGTTACAACCGCAGCAGATGCGGGGAGGCTCTTCGCCACCTCGCGAGCCGCATGGGCGGCGGACCCGGACGAGCCCCCGACCAGCACGCCTTCGCTCCGAGCCAATTCTCGAACGGCGGCAAATGAGTCCTCGTCGCTGACGGTACGGATGTCGTCGACGAGCGACCGGTCCAGCGCCCCCGGCCAGAACGAGTTGCCGATGCCTTCGACCTTGTGTGGTCCTGCCGGGCCGCCGCCCCAGACCGACCCCCGCGGCTCCACCAGCACGGCCCGCGTCCGCGGCTCGCGCTCCTTGAAGTAGCGGGCGAGCCCGGTGAACGTCCCTCCGGTGCCGGCCCCGATCACGATCGCGTCGGGGCAGCGGCCGAGCTGATCCTCGATCTCGACCGCCGTCGTCCGGTAGTGGAAGTCGGGGTTCGCCGGGTTCTCGAACTGCTGAGGGACGTAGGCGCCGGGCAGCCCCGCCGCGATCTGCTGCGCCTTGGCGATGGCGCCTTGCATCCCGGCTTCGGTGGGCGTCAGGATCACCTCCGCACCCAGCACCTTCATGACCGCCGTCTTGGGTCCCACGAACTTCTCGGGGACGACCAGGATCACCCGGTACCCGCGGCTGATGCCGATGAGGGCCAGGCCCACCCCCGTGTTCCCGGCGGTGGGCTCGACGATCGTGGCCCCCGGCCGGAGCCGGCCCTCGGCCTCGGCCGCGTCCACCATCCCGAGCGCCGCCCGGTCCTTCACGCTGCCTCCCGGGTTCAGGAACTCGAGCTTGGCGTAGATCCCGGCCGCTCCGGGCGGGGTGTAGCGGTTCAGCCGCAGCAGCGGGGTGGCGCCAACCAGCTCGAGGACGCTCTGGGCCAGCGGGGGGGTCTGGGGGGACCGGAGAGTCCCCCCAGCTTGATGAGCGAGCGCGGATTTACTTCGCGCGAGCGATGGACCGGCGATCGCCGTGCGCGACGGGGATGGCTTGCGATGCGCCAAGGCGCCGCTCAGGAAGCCCGGCCGGTGCGGCTCAGGAACTCGCCGCACTCCTGGGACGGGAGCGGGCGGGAGAAGAGATATCCCTGCATTCGGTCGCAATGGCGGGCGGCGAGGAAGGCCAGCTGCTCCTGGGTCTCCACTCCCTCGGCCACCACCCGAAGCTTCAGGGTATGGGCGAGGGCGATGACGGCGGTGGCGATGGCGGCGTCGTCGGGATCGGAGGTGATGTCGCGAACGAAGGACTGGTCGATCTTCAGGGTGTCGATGGGGAGGCGCTTCAGGTAGCTCAGCGAGGAGTAGCCGATGCCGAAGTCGTCAATGGAGATCCGGACCCCCAGGGTCTTCAGCTCCCGAAGAGTGTGGATCGTCGCTTCCGCGTTCGACATGGCGTTGGTCTCGGTGATCTCGAGGTCGAGACAGCGCGGCGCCAGCCCCGTCTCCTCCAAGGCCCGCTTGACCTGGGCCACCAGGTCCGGCTGCTGGAACTGGCGCGCCGACAGGTTGACGGCGACCGTGAGATGGGGGTGGCCCAGGTCCTGCCAGACCCGGGCCCGCGCGCAGGCGGTGCGCAGTACCCAGGGGCCGATGGGCAGAATGAGGCCCGTGACCTCGGCCACGGGAATGAACTCCGAGGGGAGAAGCAGC
>DASYQW010000104.1 GCA_036005065.1 Candidatus Methylomirabilota bacterium
ACTCCTCGATGCACCGCGCGCTCGGTGGTCGCGCCGGGTCGGGTTATCCCCGCGACCGAGCGCCGCCCGAGGCATTTCGGTCGGTCATCCGTGCTCGGGTGCGTGCATCTCCAGCGATTTTGGGCTACTCTTCAGACGAAACCCGCCGCCGAGGCGCGAACCACCAGGAGAGGAGAAACGCCATGCCGAAGATCAAGCACATCGCCCTCTCGACGCAGGACGTGGACAAGACGGCCGCGTTCTATATCGAAGTGTTCGGCATGAAGGAGATCGGCAAGATCGACGGCCCGGGCGCCCGGGGCTACTACCTCAGCGACGGCGACATCAACCTGGCGATCCTGAACTTCAAGAATGATGTCGTGGCCGGGGTCGAGCGCGGCAAGGGCTACAGCGGCCTCCACCACATCGGCTTCCAGGTGGAGGACCTCGAGGCGATTGCCCGGAAGCTGGCCGCGGCCGGCGCTCAGCCTCGCGATGACGTCAACGAGGCCCTCGGGGTCGGTCACGGTCCGCGCCACGAAGGCAACGTCGAGGTGAAGTACAGCGGTCCCGACGGCGTCATGGTCGACGTCTCGGAGACGGGCTGGGTCGGGACCTCCGGACTCGGCACCTGACGCCCTGGCCTCTCTTCTCTCCTGCCGGCAGAGGGCCGTCGAGGCCCCCTCCAACAATCTGGAAGCCTGTCAGGGTTGACCAGACGCTACCCGGTTGCCCGACCAGCGACGGTTGGTGTTCCACTCCGAGCGCCGGCGTTGCCCGCGCAACCTGGCCTGGGGGAGGCCTCGGAGGGGGCCGCAGAGGCCCCCTCCGAAGGGACTATGGGCGGGCCTGGTACTCGGGGCGCCAGCGGAGCAGGCGCGCCTCCACCTGCTGGATGCCGATGGCGAGGAGGATGCCGGCCGCCGCCAGCACGATGAGAGCCACCATCATGTCGGCGGCGTTGAGCGTGCCCAGCGACGCGATGATCAGGTAGCCGATCCCGCCCCCCGACTCGCCGCCGATGAACTCCCCGATCACGACGCCGATCAGCGCGAACGAGACCGAGGGCGTCAGGGAGGCGAAGGTCCAGGCCAGGGCCGAGGGGACGACGACCGTCCGCATGATCTGCCGCTCCGAGGCCCCCAGGAACCGCGCCGAGTGGATGAGATCGGGGTCCACGCCCCGGGCGCCCTGGAACGTGTTGAAGAAGACGATGAAGAACACGATCAGCCAGGCCAGGACGACCTTGGCGGCGAGCCCGAAGCCGAAGATCATCGTCACCAGCGGAACGAGGGCGATCCGCGGCAGCGAGTTGACCGCGACGATGTAGGGGCCCAGGACGAGCGCGAGCCGCTCATTCCGGCCGAGGACGAGGCCCGCCACGAAGCCGGTCGACACGCCGACGGCGAAGCCGATGGCGGTGGACTCGAGCGTGGAGAGGAGCAGCTCCCAGAGGGGGACCCGCACCGCCGAGGAGTTGAGATACCAGAACCGCGACCAGATCGCGGACGGCCGGCTGATGAAGAAGGGATCGACGAAGTAGACGACGCGGGCGACGGTCTTGGCGACCGCCGGATGGGTGAGGCCCTCCCACAGGCCGAGCGTGACCAGCAGGATCCCGGCCCGCCAGAGGTTGATCCAGACCCGCGGACTCACGGGCCTGCCCTAGCCGTGCCCCCGGTCCGACGGCGTGATGGCCCGTGACTCAGTCACGTTCGGCCCGACCGAGCCGTCCAAGGGACAAACCAGGCACTCTCTCGAAGTGTCGACGGTTTCGTGTCAGCAACACGCGACCGTCCTCCCGGCGCCGATTTTTCATGCACGTGCATGCATTAGTCAGCAACCGCCGCCGGGTGAGCGAGCAGGGGCGCTGGGCGCGACCGGGCGCGGGCACTCACCGCGGGTCGGTCTCCGCCTTGGCGAACTCCTCGCCCAGAACGTGCCAGAGCGTGCTGAACTCGTGGGCGTACTCGTCGCTCTCCCGGAGACGGATCACGTCGCGCGGGCGCGGCAGCTTGACGGCGTGGATCAGCTTGACTCGGCCGGGGCGGCTGGTCAGCACGATGATCCGGTCCGACAGCGTGATGGCCTCGGCCAGGTCGTGGGTGACGAAGATCACGGTCTGCCGCCGAGCCAGCCACAGCTCGAGGAGCTGGGCCTGGAGGCGGAGTTTGGTGTGGGTATCCAGGGCCCCGAACGGTTCGTCCATGAGCAGGATCTCGGGTTCCACGACCAGCGTCCGCATCAGCGCGACGCGCTGCCGCATCCCACCCGACAGCGTGGCCGGGAATGCATCCTCGAAGCCCTCGAGCCCCACCAGCCCGATGGCCTCCCGCACCCGCCGCTCGCGCTCGGGCGCCGGGACGCCCCGATACTCGAGGCCGAGGCCGATGTTTCGGCGCACCGTGCGCCATGGAAACACCGTGTCCTTCTGGAAGACGTAGCCCACCTGGGGGGGCACGCCGGCGTGCTGGAGCCCGTCGAGGCGGATCTCCCCTGCGGTCGGCGGGATGAGGCCGGCGATCATGTTGAGCACCGTGGACTTGCCGCACCCCGAGGGGCCGACCAGCGCCACGAACTCCTTGTCCCGCACGTCGAAGGAGACGGAGGCCACCGCGGGCACGGGGCGGCCGCCCGTCGCGCTGAACGTCTTGGTGAGGTCCCGGACCTCGACCCGGGTGCGGCCCTGACTCACCGTCTCTGAAGACATGCGCGGGGCCAGGCCCTCGCGCTCGGACTTGACCACCCCGCCACCCGATGTTCCGCTTCGAGCGCGGGCTTTGCCCGCGCAACCTCCCGGGGGAGGAATCGGAGGGGGGCGCCAGCCCCCCCTCCGAGTTCAACTCACCCTTTCTGGTGCGCCTTCCGGACAAACGACATGTCGACGGCCTTCGCGAACGGGATCTCCTTCTCGATGACCTTGGTGGCCAGGAAAATCTTGAGGACCTGGTTGTACTCCTTCTCATCGACCAGGAAGTCCCAGTCGAAGATCCCCCTGTAGTAGCGGATCGACTTCAGGACCTCGTCTCTCGAGAAGGTGTCCATGTACGGCTTGTGCAGGAGCTCGAAGATCTCGCCCTCCGGGGACTTCTGGATCCACTTCTGGGCCCGGTAGCAGGCGGTCACGTAGCCCTGGACGGCGTCCGGGGCGCGCTCCAAGGTCTCCCGCAGGCAGTAGCCGACGGTGACGGGCAGGGGCCCGCCGAACACCTGGGTCCAGACCCGCTCGTCGAGGACGCTGTAGATGGCCTTCCCGAACCCCTGGTCCTCGGCCGCCCACAGCCACTCCGGAACAGCCATGATGGCGTCGAACTTCCCGGCCTTGAGCCCGCCCAGCATCGTCGTGGATGCGCCACCGCCGACCCACTCCACGCCGCTGTTGAGCGGCTTCCCATCAGGCCCCTTGTATTGCTCCAGCACGTAGGTGCCGTAGACATGGGTCCCCGAGCCGATGGCGGTGGCCGCGATGATCCACTTCCCGCCGCCCGGCCGCTTCATGGTGCCGAGCTTCTCGACGCCGGTGAGCCCGGCGTCGTAGAGCTCCTTGCGGGCGACGATGTTGGCGTAGGAGCAGCGCGTGTCGGTGGCAAAGAGGATGACGCCCTCCTTGCCCCTCTCGGAGATCTTGAGCGGGTGGTTGGAGTCGCCGAGCGCGAACATGGCCTGGCCGGCCGCCAGGGCCTGCACGACCTTGGCCCCGCCGCCGGGGACGATGAAGCCCTTGTCGACGGTGACGCCCTCGTCCTCGAAGAATTTCTTCTCCCTGGCGACCAGGTGCTGGGCGTAGACGAATGTCGACACGCTGTGGGAGGCGGTGATCGGGATCGGGCGCTTCGGCTGCGCGGCCACCCGGCGGGGCGCCGACCCCAGCACGGTACCGGCGGCCCCGAGCGCGCCCGCCGCCCGCAGGAACTCTCGCCGGGTGTAGTCCCGTGAGCATGGCCTGGGCATTGGGGTCCTCCTGTGCAGATCGCGCGGAACGCGCGGGCGAGTGTGGCGAAGCTAGGAAGGACTATACCCGCCGGGCGACGGGCGTGTCAACGGCGCCGGGGCCACCGCCGGAGGCGATGCCCCGACGCCGACGAGGCTAGCGGGTGGCCGTCAGACCCGGGCCCGACGAGACTCGAAGAGCGGCGTGCCGAGGCCGAACCGCTGGCGGAGCAGGTTGACGAGTTCCTCGGGCAGCACCTCCGTCGCCCCCAGGCAGTACTGGCAGATCATCCGAACGTGACCGCTCCAGAGGTCAGCCCACAGTCCGATCTTGTGGAACATCTCCACGGTCTGGGTCGGGGGATCCCAGGCCAGGAGATAGAGGTGGCAGCTCGGACACACGTAGTGATTGGGGCGCGTCGTCTGCTTGGTGACCTCGCGGAACATTCGGCCTCCCTTTCTGCCCGCCGATTCTGAAGGGCCCCGAGCGGCTCGGGAATGATAGAATCCAGTCAACGCAAATAAAATAAATCTACAAGGTATGTATGTCAAATGAAAAATACTGGCGGGGAGGCGCCGCCCCACCGGGTGGCCGGGTGCCCGCCCCGGGGGACCGGTGTCGGCGATCTCCTCGTGAATTCGAGCATTCCGGGGGCCTAGCCCGTTGCGCTTCGTTGACACCCTTTCCCCAGATCGGCTAGCATGGGTGGAATCGCGATGGGCCTCATTGCCAGCATGACGGGGTACGGCCGGGCCGAGGCCCGTGGTGCGCGCCTGGCCGTCGTGGTCGAGGCCCGCTCGCTCAATCATCGTTTTCTCGAGGTGGGGGTCAAGCTTCCTCGCGGGTTCGCGGTCCACGAGGCAGAGCTCCGCCAGGTCGCCCAGAGTCGCCTGGCCCGGGGTCGCGTCGACATCTCGGTCGCGCCCCGGCGGATCGCCGGGAGCGCCAGCGTCGTTCGGACGGACTCGGCCCTGGGGGCCGAGTACCTCCGGGGCGCGCGGGCGCTGGCCGATGCGCTCGCGCTTCCCCTGAGTCTGACCCTCGTCGACCTTCTCCGGCTGCCGGGCGTCCTCACGGTCGAAGAGGCCGAAGAGGACGACGGCGAGAGTGGCCTCCTCGTGAAGGAGGCCGCCCAGCAAGCGATCGACGACCTCGTGCGAATGCGCCTTGCCGAAGGCGCGGCGCTGGCCGCCGACCTCGCGGCTCATCTGGACGCCCTCGAGACCTGGGCGGCGGACCTCGCGCGCCGCCTGCCGGCGGCCCTCCAGCGGACCCAGGAGCGCTGGCGGGCGCGGGTCCGGGCGCTGCTGGACGACGTGCCCATCGAGCCTGCCCGGATCGCCCAGGAGGCCGCGACGGCGGCGGCCAAGAGCGACGTCGCCGAGGAGCTCGCCCGGATCGCCTCGCACACGGCGCAGTTCCGCGCGCTCCTGACCGCCGGCGGGCCGATCGGACGCCAGCTCGACTTCGTCGTCCAGGAGCTGCACCGGGAGGTGAACACGATCGCCGCCAAGGCGGACGATACCGAATTGATCGCGGGGACACTCGAGGCCCGGGCCCTGATCGAGCGCCTCCGCGAGCAGGTCCAGAACGTCGAGTGACCGACCGGCGGCGCGGCATGCTCATCGTGGTCTCGGCGCCCTCGGGCGCGGGAAAGACGTCGCTGTGCCGCGAGATCCGCAAGCGCGTCGCGAATCTGAGCTACTCGATCTCGCACACCACCCGCGCGCCACGGCCCGGCGAGGTGGACGGCCTCGACTTCCACTACGTCTCCGAGCCGGTCTTCCGGCAGATGGTGGAACGCGGCGAGTTCGCCGAGTGGGCGCAGGTGCACGGGAACTTCTATGGCACCGCCGCCCATCCCCTCGAGGAGGCCCTCGACCGCGGCGAGGACATCCTGCTCGACATCGACACCCAGGGCGCGCGCCAGCTGCGGGCCCGTTATCCCCAGGGCCTCTATGTGTTCGTCGTGGCGCCATCCCTGAAAGAGCTGGAGCTCCGGCTGCAGGAGCGGAAGTCCGATGCGCCCCAGGAGATCGCCCGACGGATGGCCCGCGCCACCGAGGAGATCGCGGCCTGGCGCGAATACGACTACCTGATCGTCAACCGCTACCTCGACGAGGCGGTGCGCCAGCTCCAGTGCATCATCGAAGCCGAGCGGTGCCGCACCTCTCGGATCCGGCTGTGGCTGCCGGATCTGGACGGGGGCGCGACGCTTCCGAGCTCGGAATGAAGAGGAGCCGTCCCATGTCGTTCCCACCCCTGGAGAAGTGTCTGGAGAAGGTCAGCAACCGGTACCTGCTCGTGGTGCTCTCCGCCAAGCGGAGCCGCCAGCTCAACCGCGGGAGCCTCCCGCAGGTCGAGACCAAGCGAAAGAAGTGGACCAGCGTGGCTCTCGAGGAGGTCATCGCCGGGAAGGCCCGCCCCAAGCGGGCCGAGGAGCCGAAGCCCGACACCGAGGCGACCTCCGGGGCGTGAGGATGACGCTGGCCGGGCGCGAGGTCGTCCTCGGCGTCACCGGCAGCATCGCCGCCTACAAGGCCGCCTACCTGCTCCGGGAGCTGCGCCGCCTCGACCTCGGGGTCACGGTGGTGATGACGCAGCACGCCCGGGAATTCGTGGCCCCGCTGACGTTCCGGACGCTTTCCGGGCGCCCCGTGCTGTCAGATCTCTTCGATCCCCAGGAGCCGGCCGCGGTCGAGCATGTCGCGCTGGCGGAGCGGGCCGATCTCGTCCTGGTTGCCCCGGCGACGGCGCACGCCCTGGCTCGCGCGGCCCTCGGGCTGGCCGACGATTTCCTGGGGACGCTGCTCCTGGCCGCCCGCGCCCCCCTCCTGCTCGCGCCGGCCATGGACGGGGCGATGTGGCACCACCCGACCGTCCAGACCCACGTGGCGACCCTGCGGGCGCGGGGCGCGACGGTGCTGGACCCCGCCCACGGTGAGCTCGCCTCGGGCCTGACGGGGCTCGGCCGGTTCCCGGAGATTCCCGACATCGTCGAGACGGCAGTCGGCCTTCTCTGGCCCACCCGGGACCTCGTCGGCGACCACGTCCTGGTGACCGCGGGTCCCACCCGCGAGCCGGTGGACCCGGTGCGCTACCTCTCGAACCGCTCGTCCGGCCGGATGGGGTATGCTCTCGCGACTCAGGCCCGACGGCGGGGAGCGGAGGTCACCCTCGTCACGGGTCCGACCAGCCTGACGCCGCCCGCCGGCGTCCGGGTCATCCCGATCGAGACGGCCGAGGAGATGCGGGAGGCCGTGCGGCATGCGGTCGGGCCGGCGACGGTCGTGATCAAGGCGGCGGCCGTGGGTGACTACCGCGCCGCGCGACCGGCCGCTGCCAAGATCCGCTCCAAGCAAGAAGGGCTCGTGCTCGAGCTGGCCCAGAATCCCGACATCCTGAAGGAGCTCGGGCAGGTCAAGGGCTCGCGCTTCCTGGTGGGATTCGCCGCCGAGACGGTCGATCTTCAGGCCAGTGCCCGGTCCAAGCTGGAGGCCAAAGGGGTCGACCTGATCGTCGCCAACGACGTGAGCCGCTCGGACATCGGGTTCGACGTCGAAGAGAACCAGGTCGTGATGCTGGATCGATGGGGCGGCCTCGTCGAGCTCGGGCGCCGGCCCAAGCTCGAGGTCGCCGACGCGATCCTGGACCGGATCCAGGCGCTCCGGCGGTCGGCGATGTCGGCCCGGACCTCCTCGTGAGGCGGCGGCTCGCTCCCACCGGCGGGTGTCGGATCGACGCGTTCCAGGGAATCAACCAGTGAGCGACGCCCCGCGCCTGCTGGCCGAGGCGGCGCACGCGCTCGCCGATCATCTCCGCTTTCACCAGGCGCTCGGGGTCCGGAGCCTGCCCCTGCGGGGCGAGCACCTGGCGGGCGCGGCCGCCGCGCTGCGCCGGCTCGAGGTCGCCATCGCCGGGTGCACGCGCTGCAAGCTCTCCCGCGGGCGCAGCACGATCGTGTTCGGCCACGGCGACCCGGGCGCCCGCCTCATCCTCATCGGCGAGGGGCCGGGGGAGGAAGAGGACCGGCAGGGTAAGCCCTTCGTGGGGCGAGCCGGTCAGCTCCTCACCAAGATGCTCGAATCGGTCGGGATCACTCGCGACGAGGTCTACATCTGCAACATCGTCAAGTGCCGGCCGCCCGGCAACCGTAACCCCGAGCCCGAGGAGATCGCCTCGTGCGCGCCGTTCCTGGCCGGGCAGCTGGCGGCCATCCGGCCCGGCGTGGTCGCCGCCCTCGGGACGTTCGCCGCCCAGACCCTTCTCCGGACCAAGGAGCCGATCGGTCGGCTTCGCGGTCAGCTCCACGGCTACGGCGCGGCGGTGCTCGTCCCGACCTTTCACCCGGCGTTCCTTCTCCGGAACCCCGGTCCGGCCTACCGCCGGCTCGCCTACGAGGACATGAAGCTCATTCGGCGCGAGTACGACCGCGTGCGCGGCGCACCGCCCGCGGCCCCCGCGTGACCGAGTCATCGGCCACGGTCCCCATCGCTCAGGTGGTCGTGGGGCTCCCGGTGCCCCGCGCGTTCAGCTATGCGATCCCGCCGGATCTCGGGGGGCGGGTCGCCCCGGGCCAGCGAGTCCGGGTCCGCTTCAACGGCCGGCCGCGCGCGGGGGTCGTCGTGGAGCTCGCGGAGGCTCCCCCGGCAGGCCTGGCTTCCCTCGAGGCGTTGCTCGACCCCGTCCCGGCCCTGACCCCGCCCCTCCTCGAGCTCACGCGCTGGGCGGCGATGGAGACCTGCTGCGCGTGGGGCGAGGCGGTCCTCCGCGCGCTCCCGCCCGCGGCCCGGGTGGCCGCCCCCGCGTCGCTTCCCTCCGTCGCGGCGACCCCACCCCCGGGGCCGCTGGTCGTCGGCTACGGGATGGGGCGCGCCCGGCTCGTCGAGGCGACGGCCACGCGAGCCGTCGAGGCGGGCGCGGGGGTCCTCGTGGTCGCGCCCGAGATCGAGAGCGCGCGCGCCTGGGCGGTGCGGCTCGAGCGTGTGCTCGGCGCGCGGGTAGCGCTGGTCACGAGCGACGAGAGCCCGCGACGGCGCTGGGAGACCTGGTGGGCGTTCCGCCGCGGGGCCGAGCGGGTCGCTGTCGCGACGCGCGCCGGGGTCTGCCTGCCCATCGCGACGCTCGGGGCCACGATCGTCGTCGACGAGCACGATCCCGCCCACAAGGCCCTCGACGTCCCTCGGTGGCACGCGCGCGAGCTGGCCATCCGCCGGGCGCGACTCGAGGGCGGTGCCTGTCTGCTCGTCAGCGGAGCCCCGAGTCTCGAGAGCTGGGCCCGCATCCAATCGGGCGAGGCGACGGCCGAGGAGGCCAAGGGCGAGCGCTGGCCGACGGTCCGCCGCGTGGACTTGCGCCGCGCCCGGACGACCGGAGGCCTCTCGGCGGGCCTCCGCGAGGCCATCCGCGAGGCGCTCGCCGCCGGACAGTCGGTCCTCCTCCTCCTGAACCGGGTCGGATACGGCCGTGCCCTGGGCTGCGCCGAGTGCGGCGCGGTTCGGCGGTGCGCCGGCTGCCGAGTGGCGCTCACCTACCATCGCGAGGCCCGGGCCCTCGAGTGCCGGCTCTGCGGCGTGCGGGTCCCCGCCGGGAGCCAGTGCTGGCGCTGCCGGGGCCGGCGCCTGGCCCCGGTCGGATGGGGCACCGAGCGGCTCGAGGCGACGGTGCGGGCCGCCTTCCCCGCGGTCCGGGTCGCCCGCTATGATGGCGAGGTGACGCCGGCCCGCGCGGCGGCGGCGCGCGAGGCGTTCCGGGCCCGTCAGGTGCCGATCGTGGTCGGCACCCAGATGGCGCTACGGCTCGCCGCGGAGGCGCCGGTCGGCGTCGCCGCGCTCGTCTTCGCCGACACGGCCCTCAACCTCCCCG
This sequence comes from Candidatus Methylomirabilota bacterium, assembly GCA_036005065.1. Taxonomy (NCBI): domain Bacteria; phylum Methylomirabilota (SeqCode); species Candidatus Methylomirabilota bacterium. The sequence goes on from DASYQW010000104.1 coordinate 9,776, forward strand.
ACTTCCGGGCGGCCGAGCGGACCTTCCAGCTCACCTGGCACCTCGCGGAGGCGGTAGCGCCGGGCGGGAGCCTGTGGCTGCAGTCCTTTTACCCCGACCATCCAGCGCTCGAGGCCGTCGCGCTCGGCTCCCGCGAGATCTTTTACCAGCGCGAATGGGCTGAGCGGCGCGAGCTGGGCTACCCCCCCGAGCGCCGGATGGCCCGCGTGGTGGCCGAGGGCGCGAAGGCGGCCGGCGTCGCCGGGGACCTCGCCGATCGGTGTCGCGAGGAAGGCCTGGCGGTCCTCGGCCCGGCCCCGATGGCGGGCGGACGGGTCCAGGTCGTGCTCCTCGGGGACGGGGAGCTCCCGGGTGCCCTGGCCCGCGTGCTCGCGCCGTTCCGCGGCCACCGGCGCCAGGGTCCGGTGCGCCTCCGGGTCGACGTCGATCCGGTCGAACTCCCCTGAACGCCCGCTCGCGATACAATAGTTTCATCGGAGGGGGCCTCTGCGGCCCCCTCCGAGGCCTCCCCCAGGACCGTGGCGGCGGCAGAGCCGCCGCTCGGAACGGAACACCAACCGCCAGCGGTTGGGGATCCGCGACGGGTGACTGCTCCGACGGTGTGATAGAGTCTCGAGGGGAGGCCGGAAGGAGGACTCGAATGGCGATTCTCCCGGTACGCCTCTACGGCGATCCCGTGCTCCGCCGGCGGGCGGCGCCGGTCACCGCCGGGACGCCGGAGGTCGACCGCCTGATCGACGACATGGTCGAGACCATGTATGCCCAGATCGGCATCGGGCTCGCCGCCCCTCAGGTCGGCGTGGGCCTTCGACTCCTCGTCCTGGACGAGGGCAAAGGCGTCGCGCGACCATACCTCAACCCCGTCATCGTCGAGGAGGGAGGCGAGGACATGGGGGAGGAGGGCTGCCTGTCGCTGCCCGGGATCTTCGCCGACGTCGTCCGCTCCGAGTGGGTCGTGGTCGAGGCCCAGGACGGCACCGGCGCGCCGATTCGGCAGCAGGCTGCCGGCCTGAAGGCCCGCGTCATCCAGCACGAGATCGACCACCTGGACGGAATCCTCTTCATCGATCGCCTCGACAAGGTGACCCGGGATCGCATCAAGCGCCGGATCAAGCGGGACGGGTTTTCGGAGGACGCCCACGCGGGCGCACTCGCGCTCTAGGACGTAGCGGCGCCCGGCCGGGCGCGTCGTCCGCCGAGCCGGCCGTCCCCCGAATGCGCGTCCTCTTCTACGGAACTCCCGCCTTCGCTCTCCCGACTCTTCGCGCGCTTCTCGCGCGCCACACCGTCGTCGCGGTCGTCACCCAGCCCGACCGCCCCGCGGGACGAGGACGGCAGCCGCGAGCCTCGCCGGTCAAGGAGCTGGCCCGGAGCTACGACCTCCCCGTTGTCCAGCCCGAGCGACTCCGCGACCCCGGATGGGCCGAGCGGCTCCGGGTCTTCGAGCCCGAGGTGGCGGTCGTCGCGGCGTTCGGGCAGATTCTGCCGCGGGGCGTCCTCGAGGTGCCGGCGCGAGGATCGATCAACGTCCATGCGTCGCTCCTCCCGCGGTATCGGGGCGCGGCCCCGGTGGCCTGGGCGATCATCCGGGGAGAACGGGAGACGGGCATCACCACGTTCATGATGGATGAAGGGATGGATACGGGACCGATCCTGCTCCAGCGGGCGGTGGCTATCGGTCCGGAGGAGACGGCCGGAGAGCTGGCCGCGCGCCTCGCCGACCTCGGCGCGATGCTCCTGCTCGAGACCCTCGAGGGGCTCCCGACGCTCTCACCGACGCCCCAGGCGCACGAGGCGGCGACCCTGGCCCCGCGGCTCCGAAAGGAGGACGGTCTGCTCGACTGGACGCACCCCGCCGTGGAGCTGGTGGCCCGCGTCCGCGGCCTGAACCCGTGGCCCGGCGCCCAGACCCAGAGCCCGACCGGACGGCTCCTGGTCTGGCGGGCGCGCGCCCTGGAGGGGTCGGGCGAGCCCGGGGTCCTGACCGCCGTGGGGCCGACGCTCGCCGTCGGCGCGGGCGCGGGGCTGCTGGAGCCCGTCGAGGTCCAGCCCGAGAACCGGCGCGCGATGGCCTGGGAGACCTTCTTGCGCGGAGCGCGGCTCCGCCCGGGCGCCGCCTTCGGTGCGCCGATCCGGGCCCGCTGACCCGCGTCCGGCGCGACCGCCGGGCTCGACCCCCCGGGCCTCGGCGCGCGCGGTAGCGCTCGAGATCCTGCGCCGGGTCGAGACGGATCGGGCGTACCCCGACCTGCTGCTCGATCGGCTGCCCGGGCGCGCCGGGCTCGAGGTCCGGGACCGCGCCCTCGCGACCGAGCTGGTCTACGGGGCCCTCCGGTGGCAGCGCCTGCTCGACTGGCACCTCGCGCGCGTCTCACACCGTCCGCTCGCCGAGCTGACGAGCTGGGTTCGCGCGCTCCTGCGTCTCTCGGCCTACCAGCTCGCCTTTCTCGATCGGATCCCGCCCTGGGCGGTGGTGGACGAGGCCGTCGAGCTGGCCAAGGGCCGGCGCTCGCCGGGAGCAGCGGCCTTCGTCAACGGCGTCTTGCGCGCGCTCGCGCCCCGTCCCCGGCCGTGGCCCGAGCCGACGCCGACCCCGCTCGAGGATCCGATCGAGGCGCTCGCCCTCCGCACCTCGCACCCGACCTGGCTCGTCCGCCGCTGGGTCGCCCGGTATGGCGCCGCCGAGGCCGAGGCCCTGGCCCGCGCGCTGAACGCGCGCCCACCGCTCACGCTGCGCGTGAACCCGCTCCGGGCGACCTCCGACGCGGTCGCCGGCGCGCTCCGGGCCCAGGGGGCCTCCCCGGTCCCGTCCCGGTATGCCCCCGAGGGGCTCGTCGTGACCGACGCGGGCGACCCACGGGCCCTCGAGCCGCTCCGCGCCGGCTGGTGCGCCGTGCAGGACGAGGCGGCGATGCTGGTCGGCCACGTCGTGGATCCGCAACCCGGCGAGACCGTGGCAGACGTCTGCGCCGCGCCCGGCACCAAGACGACCCACCTCGCCCAGCTCATGGCGAACCGGGGCCGGATCCTGGCCACCGACCGCCACCCCGGACGGGTGGCGCGGCTCCGGGCCGCCTGTCTCCTCATGGGCGCGACGATCGTGGAGCCGCACGAGCGCGGCGTCGAGGCCCTGGCGCGGGAGGTCGGCGCGGTCTGCGACCGCGTGCTGGTGGACGCCCCCTGCTCGAACCTCGGCGTGCTGCGGCGGAACCCCGACGGGAAATGGCGGCGGCAGGAGGGAGACCTGGCCGGGCTCGCGGCGGTGCAGGGGGCCATCCTCGACGCGGCGGCCACGCTGGTCCGCCCCGGTGGCGTGCTCGTCTACGCCACGTGCTCCCTCGAGCCGGAGGAAAACGAGGCGGTCGTCGCCGCGTTCCGCGCGCGGTGTCCCGCCTTCGCCCCGGATCCGATTCCCGAGGCGGTGCCCGCCGCCTGCCGGGCGGCGCCCGAGATGCTGCGCATGGTCCCCCACCGGCACGGCTCGGATGGCTTCACCGCGCTGCGCCTGAGGAGACAGGCATGATCAAGATCGCTCCCTCCATCCTGGCCGCCGACTATGCCGTGCTCGCCGAGGAGATCGCGCGCGTGGAGGCGGGGGGCGCCGACCAGATTCACGTCGACGTGATGGACGGGCACTTCGTTCCCAACATCACCATCGGGATCCCCGTGGTGGAGGCGATCCGCAAGCGGACCCGGCTCCCGCTGGATCTCCACCTCATGATCGAGAACGCCGACGCCTATCTCGAGGCGTTCGTGCGGGCCGGGGGCGATGCGCTGACGGTCCACGTCGAGGCCTGCCCGCATCTCCACCGGACGCTCGGCCGCATCCGTGAGCTGGGGGCCCGGGCGGGGGTGGCGCTGAACCCGGCAACACCGGTGACCGCCCTCGAGTACGCCTTCGACAGCGCGGACCTGGTGCTGGTGATGTCCGTCAATCCGGGATTCGGCGGGCAGGCCTTCATCCCCGGGACCTACGGCAAGCTGCGCGACCTCCGGAGCCGGCTCGGCGAACGCGCCCTCGAGGTCTCGGTGGACGGCGGCGTCAAGCTCGAGCACTGCCGGCCGCTGGTGGCCCACGGCGCGACGACCCTGGTCGCCGGCTCGGCGATCTTCGGCGCGGCCGACCCGGCGGCCGAGGTCCGGCGCCTGCGCGCGGCCGCCCTCGGGGACAGTCACCGCGCTTGACGCGGGCGGCGATCCCCTGTAATCTAAACTGCTTTCAGCGTTTCCACGCGCCGAAGCCCTGAGCGCCTCAAAATGTTCGAAGCCCTGACACAGCGCCTCGAAGCGATCTTCGACCGCCTCCGCGGAGCCGGGCGTCTCTCCGAGGAGAACATCCACGAGGCGCTCCGGGAGGTGCGGGTCGCCCTGCTCGAGGCGGACGTCAACTTCCGCGTGGCCAAGTCGTTCGTCGAGCGGGTCCGCGAGCAGGCCGTGGGCCAGGAGGTGCTGCGCAGCCTGACCCCGGGCCAGCAGGTGATCAAGGTCGTGCACGCGGAGCTGGTCCTCCTCCTGGGAGAGGCCACGCATCGGCTGAGCATGGCCCCGCGCCCGCCGACCGTGATGATGGTCCTGGGCCTTCAGGGCTCCGGCAAGACGACGACGGTGGCGAAGCTCGGGCGGCACTACCAGCGGGAGGGCTTCCGCCCGCTGCTGGTGGCCGCCGACGTGTATCGGCCGGCCGCGATCGAGCAGCTTCGGGTCCTCGGACGGGAGCTCGGCCTGCCCGTGCACGGGGCCGAGGGGCAACAGCCGGTCGTGCTCTGCCGGGAGGCCCTCGAGCTGGCCGCCGGCCAGGGGCTCAACCCGGTGCTGCTCGACACCGCGGGACGCCTCCACATCGACGAGGGCATGGTCGAGGAGCTCCGGGTGCTGCGCCGGGAGGTCAAGCCGCACCACGCGCTGCTGGTGGTCGACGCCATGACCGGCCAGGACGCGGTGACGATGGCGGCGCGGTTCAACGCCGAGGTGGGCTACGACGGCGTGATCCTCACCAAGCTCGACGGCGACGCCCGGGGCGGCGCCGCTTTGTCGATCCGGTCCGTCACCGGCAAGCCGATCGTGTTCTGCGGCGTCGGCGAGCGGGTGGACGCGCTGGAGCCGTTCCACCCGGAGCGGATGGCCTCCCGCATCCTGGGCATGGGGGATGTCCTCTCCCTCGTCGAGAAGGCGCAGGCGACGGTCGACGCCGCCAAGGCTGAAGACCTGGCCCGGAAGATCCGCGAGGACAGCTTCACGCTCGAGGACTTCGCCGATCAGCTCCGGCAGCTTCAGAAGATGGGGCCGCTCGGCGAGCTCATGGACATGGTGCCCTTCTTCAAGGGCGTCAAGCTCGAGGCGGGGGAGATCGACGCCGAGAGCCGGCAGCTCCGGAAGTTCGAGGCCATCATCAACTCGATGACGCCCGAGGAGCGGCGGGCGCCGGCGATCGTCAACGGCGACCGGCGGACGCGGATCGCGCGGGGAAGCGGAACGACCGTGCAGGACGTGAATCGGCTACTCAAGCAATTCGCGCAGATGCGGAAGATGATGAAGGGGCTCAAGGGGATGCACGGGCGGGCCGGCCTCAAGCAGCTGCGGCGGGCCCTTCCGTTCCTCGAGTCGTAAGAAGGAGGGACACGGTCGATGGCGGCTCGAATTCGGCTACGACGGACCGGCACGACGAAGCGGCCGGCCTACCGCGTGGTGGTGGCGGACAACCGCACGCCCCGCGATGGCCGCTTCATCGAGTTGATCGGCTACTACAATCCGCTGGCCAATCCGCCGGTGATTCGGATCGACGCGGAGAAGGCGGCAGCGTGGCTCAAGAAGGGGGCGCTCCCCTCCAACACCGTGCGCCATCTGCTGGCCCGGGCGGGGGTGCGCGCCGGCTGACCCGGCTTTACCCCGAGTCGTCCTATCGGGGGCAGTCATGAGGGAGTTGATCGAGCTCATCGCGAAGGCGCTCGTGGACGAGCCGGACGCGGTGCGGGTCAACGAGGTCGAGGGTGAGAAGATCACCGTGATCGAGCTGCGGGTCGCCCCGGGGGACCTCGGAAAGGTGATCGGCAAGCAGGGCCGGAACGCGCGGGCGATCCGGACGTTGCTGAACGCGACGGCCACCAAGCTCGGGAAGCGGGCCCTCCTGGAAATCCTCGAGTAAGAGCGGAGACGGCGTGGTCGACGGAGAGACGCTCATCGCGGTGGGCCGGGTGGTCCGGCCCCAGGGCCGACGGGGAGAGGTGCGGCTCCAGCCTTTGACCGACGAACCCGGGCGGCTCCAGGAGCTCCACGAATGCTACCTCGTGCCCCCGGAGGCCGGGGAGCGACGCCGCGTCGAGGCGGTCTGGTTTCAGGGCGGGGTGCCGGTGCTCAAGCTCCAGGGGGTGGACGACCTCGGTGCGGCCGAGGCGCTGGCCGGTCGACTGGTCACCATCCCGCGCGGCGTGGTCCGTCCCTTGCCGCCCGACCGCTTTTACTGCTTCGATCTCGTCGGATGCACGGTGCGGACGCCGGAGGGGCGGGAGCTCGGGGTGCTGAGCGACGTCGTCGCCGGCGCGGCGCACGACTTCTGGGTGGTTCGGGACGGGGAGCGGGAGTGCCTGATCCCGGCCGTGACCGCCATCGTCGAGCGCGTGGACCTACCCGGCCGGGTCGTCGTCGTGCGTCCGCCCGAGGGGCTGCTCGAGCTGGACTGAGGGGCGGGGTGGAATCGATGTGGGACGTGGCCGGGCGGGGACGACGGGGAGGCGCGGGCTGCTGGTGGGGGGGTTGGGGGGGGAGCGGCAGCAGGCGCTCCCGCCCCAAGCTGGACTGACGCGATGCGGATCGACGTCCTGACGCTCTTTCCGGAGATGTTCGCGGGGCCGCTCACCGAATCGATGCTCCGGCTCGCGCAGGACAAGGGTCTCGTCGACATCCGGATCGTCGACATCCGGCAGTACACGGAGGGGCGTCATCGCGTCGCCGACGACTACCCCTTCGGAGGCGGCGGCGGGATGGTCCTGAAGCCCGAGCCGCTGTTCCGGGCGGTCGAGGCCCTGCAGCAGGGGTCCGAGACGCGAGTCATCCTTCTGTGCCCGCAGGGTGAGACGTTCCGGCAGGCCACGGCGGCGCGGCTCGCGGCGGTCCCGCACCTGATCCTGCTCTGCGGGCACTACGAGGGCGTGGATGAGCGCGTGCGCACGCACCTTGCCCAGGAGGAGCTCTCCATCGGCGACTACGTCCTGACCGGAGGGGAGCTGCCGGCGCTGGTGGTGATGGACGCGGTGGTCCGCCTGCTGCCGGGCGTGCTGGGCGATCCCGCCGGCCCGGCTCGAGATTCGTTCGCCACGGGACGTCTCGACTTCCCGCAATACACGCGGCCCGCCGAGTTTCGCGGCCTCGGGGTGCCCGAGGTCCTGCTCTCGGGTGACCACGAGCGGATCGCCCGCTGGCGGCGCCAGGAAGCGCTGAGGCGTACCGCCGTGCGGCGGCCCGATCTCTTGCAGGCGGTCCCTCCGTCCGACGAGGAGAGAAGATGGCTCGCCGAGCTCGAGACGGCGCGGCGCCTGGCCGAGCCCGGCGACGAGAACCTCTAACCCTGGGAGCCACGGTCATGGATGCGATCTCGGTGGTTGAAGCGAGCGTGCTCAAGCGGGACCGGGGCGCCTTCGCCCCGGGCGACACGGTCCGCGTCCACGTCAAGGTCGTCGAAGGCGAGAAGGAGCGGGTCCAGGTATTCGAGGGCGTCGTGATCCGGAAGCGCGGGGAGGGGGCCCGGGCCACCTTCACCGTCCGTCGAGTCTCCTACGGCGTCGGGGTCGAGCGGACATTCCTGCTCCACTCGCCGCGCATCGACCGGATTCAGGTCATGAAGTCGAGTCACGTGCGCCGCTCCAAGCTCTACTACCTCCGCGAGCGGACGGGCAAGGCCGCCCGCCTCCGGGAGAAGCGAGCGCCCACGCCCGCCTGACCGTCGCGCTTGCATGGGCCGCAAGGGCAGCCCTCCTGTCCAGGAAGAGCTCTTCGAGCCTCCGCGGGGCCTCTATGCTCAGGAGGAGGAGTTCTGGGCGCGCCGGCGATACGTGGCCGGCGTGGACGAAGCGGGGCGTGGCCCGCTCGCCGGTCCCGTCGTGGCGGCCGCGGTCATCCTCGACCCGGCGCGGCGCATCGTGGGACTGCGGGACTCGAAGCTCCTCACCGTCCTGCAGCGCCGGCGGCTCGCGCGTCTCATCCGAGAGCACGCGCTCGGCTGGGCGGTCTGTCGGGTGGGCCCGAGCCGGATCGACGCGGACAACATCCTCGAGGCGACGCGGTACGCGATGCGTCGCGCCCTCTCGCGGCTGACCGTCTTGCCGGCGGCGGTCCTCGTCGACGGGCGTCTCCGCCTGCCCGGGATTCCGTGGCCCCAGCGCGCCATCGTCCGCGGGGATCGACGGTGCGCCTCCATCGCCGCCGCCTCGATCCTGGCCAAGGTGGTCCGGGACGCCTTCATGTTGCGCGCCGATCGCCTGTACCCGGGCTACGGCTTCGGGTTGCACAAGGGATACGGCACCGCCTCCCACATCGAGGCCCTCGACCGGCTGGGGCCGTGTCCCATCCACCGGCGCAGCTTCCACGGCGTGGTGCGCGTCTTTGGTATCGGTCCCTCGCTCTTTCCCCCGCTGCCTCTAGGCGCCGACCCGCCGCCGCCTCCGTGAGCACGCCACCGCTCCGGGCATCCGGGGGGGGCTTCCAAGACCCCCCCGAAATGACCTAGCGCGGATAATTCATGAGGCTTGCGCGGCGCGGGTGGGTGGCGCGGCGAACGGGTGCCCGCCGCGCCCGGAGCGGCGACTTACACCGCCGAGGGCGTCCCGCGCGCCATGCTCCGGACGGCCGCATTCATCACCACGC
>DASYQW010000105.1 GCA_036005065.1 Candidatus Methylomirabilota bacterium
CTTAGGAGGCGTCGCATGAGATTCGGCCTTCGCCTGCCGACCTTCGCCCTCGGGCCCCGCACGGCGTCGCTCGCCGACATGGGGCGCTACCTCAGGCGGGCGGAGGCGCTCGGCTTCGAGGCGGCGGTGACGATCGACCACCTGTTGACGACTCCCCCGGCCTATTCCTGCACGTGGCTCGAGCCGATCGCTCTCTTGTCGGCGCTGGCCGGGGTGACCGAGCGGATCCGCCTGGGGACGATGGTCCTGGTCCTGCCGCTCCGGAACCCGGTCTCCTTCGCCAAGGAGTGGGCGACCTTCGACGTCCTCTCGAGCGGCCGCTCGATCCTCGGGGTCGGGGTGGGCTGGGCCGAGGAGGAGTTCCGGCTCATGGAAGTCCCGCGAAGCGAGCGCGGTCGCCGGATGGAAGAGGCACTGGAGCTGATCACGGCGCTGTGGGCGCGAGACGGGGTCACCTACGAGGGGCGGGTCTTCCGGGTGCGCAACCTCACGATCGAGCCGAAGCCGGTCCAGCGGCCGCACCCACCCATCTGGATCGGCGGCGGGAGCCAGCCGTTCGAGAAGATCTATGGCCAGCACGTCGCCGACGTCACGCCGGTGCTCCGCCGGGTCGCCCGCTACGCGGACGCCTGGGTGCCGCACTCCTCGGCGACGCCCGAGATGGTGCAGCGCGACTGGGCCGTGATCGAGACAGTGGCGCCGGAGCTCGGCCGGAAGGCGGCCGACATCGGCGTGGTCTACTCGAACTTCGTCTGCGTGTTACGGGCAGGCGAGCCGCCGTCGGCGGCCGCCGCCCGGTTCGCCACCTTCTCGGGGATGGACCTCGCCTACTGGCAGGAGCACTACCTGCTCGGCGAGGCCGACGCGATCGCCGAGCGGATCAACGCGCGGATCGCCGCGGTGGGCGGGCGCGTGGACTGGGTCGTCCTGAACCCCGTCGACTGGGACCCCGAGCAGCTCGAGCGCCTGGCCGCCGAGGTCCTCCCGCGCCTGACCGCCTGAGCCCCCTCCCTCGGGCATCAGGGGAAGAAGTGGCTCAGGCCGAGAATGAACACCGACGAGTTGAATCCCGGATTCGGGGTACAGACGGCGGCGTTCGACAGGTGCTGGAACCGGTACCCCAGCGTCACGGCGTCCATGGGAGAGAAGAAGAAGAGGGCACCGACGCCGGCCTGGAGAACGAAGGTCGGGTCGCACGTCGTCTGAGGGATTCCCGACTCGCCCACGATGAGGCCGACGCCGAGCTCGACGTACGAGCGCACCCGGCCGCTTCCGGTCAATACCCACCGGGCGATTCCCGATGCGCCGACGTGGTTCGTCGACTTCCGAGTATCGAGGTGAAGGAACGTGGGCTCGGCGATGAGCTCGAGGTTCCCGCGCGCCCAGCCGGGTCCCCACTCGTCGGTGACGAAGAGGCCCAGGTGGGGCAGGACCTGGAACCCGCTGATCCCGGCCACGGTGCTGGCGAAGTTGTGGCTGATGGAGAAGCCGCCGGCGAATGTGAGATCCTTCGTTCCCCCGGTCAGAGACTCCCCGGCCGCGGTGCTCGACGCGAGACCGGCGGCGAGCAGTCCGAGCGCGGCGACGAAGCTCCACGCCGCGCGACGGGTGGGGACGCGAGGCGGGCGCTGGATCGGGCGGGCGTTCATGGCGCTGCCGTAAGCATCGCATCTCTGTCACCCCGCGCGCGACGGCCTTTTCTCGGGCTCGCTCGCTTGACCCGGTCAGACCGGTCCCGTATAGTGAGCTTGTCATGGCGCTTTTCGGCGGGAAGAGCACCGATGCCGTCACCGAGGATGCGGTTCTCCAGGCCCTTCGCGCCGTCCAGGACCCGGAGCTCCACCAGGACGTCGTGAGTCTGGGCCTGGTCAAGGCGCTCGAGATCCAGGGCGGCCGCGTCTCCTTCACCCTCGAGTTCACGACGCACTCGCCGCACGCCAAGGTCGAGATCCACAGCCAGGCGCGCAAGGCGGTGGCCAAGCTGCCCGGCGTGTCCGAGGTGAAGGTCGGGATGGGCTCCCGGGCGCCGGCCGCCCGGTCGACGCAGCAGGCCGCGGTGCCCGAGAAGCCTGACCTGATCCCGGCGGTCAAGCACACCCTGGCGGTCTCCTCCGGAAAGGGCGGCGTCGGCAAGTCCACCGTCGCCGTCAACCTGGCCCTGGCCTTCCAGGAATCCGGGGCGAGCGTCGGCCTGGTGGACGCCGACGTGTACGGCCCCAACATCCCGCTCATGATGGGGGCGCGGGGGCGGCCCGGGATGTTCCAGAACCGGATCATCCCGGTGCTGGCCTACGGCGTGAAGATCATCTCCATCGGGTTCTTCATCAAGGAGGGGGACCCGGTGGTCTGGCGCGGCCCCATGATCCACTCGGCCATCCAGCAGTTCCTCCGGGACGTGGAGTGGGGTGAGCTGGACTACCTCATCTTCGACATGCCCCCCGGAACCGGCGACGCCCAGCTCTCGCTCTCCCAGGTGCTTCCGCTCTCGGGGGCGGTCATGGTGACGACGCCCCAGGACGTGTCGCTCCTCGACGTCCGCAAGGGCCTGGCCATGTTCCGGAAGATGAACGTCCCTCTGCTGGGCGTCGTGGAGAACATGGCGGGGTTCACGTGCCCACACTGCCAGCACACGACGCCCATCTTCGGCGAGGGTGGCGGCCAGCGGCTCGCCGACGAGTTCGGGATCCCCGTCCTGGGCTCGATCCCGCTCGACCTCGAAACGCGCGTCGGAGGGGATACCGGGAGCCCGATCCTGGTCGCCCGGCCGGAATCGTCACAGGCCGAGGCGTTCCGGAAGGTGGCGAGCGCGGTGGCGGCGCGGCTGTCGACGCTGACCGTGCTCAAGCTGCCCACGATCAGCTAGGCCGCGCAGGCTGCCGACGCGTGACCGAGCTCCAGATCGCCCTCTTTCCGCTCGCTGACGTCGTCTTCTTCCCGGACACCGTCCTCCCTCTGCACGTCTTCGAGCCGCGCTACCGTCGCATGATCGCCGACTGCCTGGCGGGGGACCGCCGCCTGGCCGTGGTCATGTTCCGCCCCGGCTGGGAGCGCGACTACTATGGCCGGCCGCCCATCCACCCGGTGGCGGGAGCCGGGGAGATCATCCAGTGTCAGGGGCTCGCCGACGGCCGGTACAACATCCTGCTGGATGGACAGATGCGGATCCGGATCGAGGACGAAGTCCAGACCGACCTGCCGTACCGCGTCGCGCGGGCCCGACGCCTCGACGACGTCCTCGACGAGGCCGATCGCGCCACGCTGCCCGAGCGCCTCGATGGCCTCCGTGCCGCCTACGCGAAGCTCCTGGAGGCTCTCGGTCAGGCCCACGCGGACCTCGTCGGACGGCTCACCATTGCCGGCGCGCCTCCCGGCGCGCTCGTCGATCGCATCGTCTCGGCCGTCGTCCCCGATGCGACCGTCCGCCAGCGCGTCCTCGAGACGGTGGACGTGAGCGAGCGGCTCGACCTGGCCACCGCGGCCCTGTTCGACCTCCTCACCTTCGTGGCCGGCTCGGAAGGGGAGGAAGAAGAAGAGGCCAGCGAGGAATGAGGGCATCCACCGCCCGGAGGCGCTGCGCGATCTCGGTCGTCATCGGCGCGCTGGTCGTCGCCGGCGTCGCGCCCGCGGTGTTCGGGGCCGAGCGCTACGGATGGTTCGGGGTCCGGATCCGGGACCTTTCCGAGACCGAGACGGAGGATCTCGCGGTCAAGCTGGGCGTGGGAGAAGGCTACGGCGTCGTGGTGGCCGAGGTCCTCAAGGACGCCCCAGCGGAGACCTCCGGGCTGCGGGCCGGGGACCTCATCGTGGCCATCGACGGGCGACCCGTGGTCGAGACGCGCGCCCTCCAGCGGATCGTCGGGGCCACCCCGGCCGGCGGGGAGCTCAAGGTCGTGGTGCTCCGGGACGGGCGACGGCGCGAGCTCCGCGTGCGGGTGGGAGAGATGCCGCCCGACGTCGTCGCCGAGCGCATCGCGGCGGAGTTCGGCTTCCTCGTCCGGGATCCCGCGGGCGAGGAAGCCCCGGCTGGATCCACCCGCCCGCCGGTCGTGGCGGCCGTGCTCGAGCGGAGCGCGGCCGAGCGCGGCGGGCTCAAGGTCGGTGACCGCATCCTGGCCGTGAACGGCCTCGAGGTGGGCTCGGTGGACGCCTTCCGTCGTCGGGTCCAGGACGCCGCCCTGCGCGACTCCATGCGGCTCCGCGTGGAGCGCCAGGGCGAGCCGGTGAGCCTCGTCCTCCCACCCGTCCAGCCCTCGCTCCCGTCCCATTAGGTCATTTCGGGGGGGTCTCGGAAGGCCCCCCCGATGCCCCCCCGTCGTGGCGGCGGCGAAGCCGCCGCTCGGACACTCCTCGATCCGCCACGCGCTCGGGTGGTCGGCGCCGGGCTACTCCGCCGCACGGCTAGGTTCTTCGGGGGGGGTGAGGACCCGCTCCCGCGGGCGTCAAGCGCCTCCCAGCCGGGCCACGAGCCAGCGCGCGGTGCGGAGGAGCCGGGCCTCGCCGTACCGGGGACCGACCATCTGGACGCCGAGCGGGAGGCCGCTCGCGCCCTGCATGAGCGGCACGCTGAGCGCCGGCATGCCGGTGAGCGTCCACAGCGAGCAGTAGACCGGATCCCCCGTCGAGGCGAGCCCCTCGGGAGCAGCCCCGGCGGCGGGAGGCGTCAGGATGGCGTCATAACGCTGCTCGAAGAGCTCGGTGAAGCTCGCGCCGAGCTCGGGAGTGCGGGCCAGAGCGCGGAGATAGTCGAGGGCGCGCGCGTCTCGCCCGCGCTGGAGGCGCTCCCGCAGCGAGGCGGACAGCCGGTCCCGCCCCTTCTCCCACTCCCGCTCGAGGTTGGCGGCCATCTCGGCTTCCATGATGACCCGGTGCCATTCCAGCGCCTCTTCGGCCGCTTCCGAGAGCTCGAGCTCCTCCACGCGCTCGCCGAGCTCCTCGGTCAGCTCGGCGAACGCCTTCCGGGCGTCGCCGTCGACCCGGTCCCAGCGCGCGGTCTTCACGAACGCGAACATCGGCGGCAACGGCGGCTCCTCGGCCGCCGCCTCGAGGTAGGGGACGCGGGCCCGGGGGCGCGAGTCGGGGTCGCGCTCGTCGTGGCCCACGAGCTGCTCCAGCAGAAGCCCGAGATCCTCGATGGTGCGTGCGAACAGGCCGACGTGGTCGAGCGTGCGCGAGAGCCGGAACATTCCCGCCCGCGGGATCAAGCCGTGGGTCGGCTTCAGGCCGTAGACGCCGCAGTACGACGCCGGCCGGATCGTCGAGCCCGCGGTCTGGCTGCCAAGCGCGAGGGGCACCATGGCGGCCGCCACCGCGGCGGCCGAGCCGCTCGAGGACCCGCCGGGAGTGTGCGCGGGATTGTGCGGGTTGCGGGTCTTGCCCGGCGCCCGGGTGGCGAACTCGGTCGTCACCGTCTTGCCCATGATGACCGCCCCCGCCGCGCGGAGCATCGCGACCACGCCGGCATCCCGCGACGGGGTGCGCCCGGCGTGCAGCACGGAGCCGTTCTCGGTGGGCATGTCGGCGGTGTCGATGATGTCCTTGACGCCCACCGGCACCCCGTGCAGTGGGCCGATCGGGCGCCCGCCGAGGCGCCACTCGTCGGCGGCGCGCGCCTGGGCCAGGGCGTGATCGGGATCGAGGAAGGCCCAGGCCTGGACTCGGGCGTCCACCTCACGCACCTGCGCCAGGCACGCCTCGACCAGGTCCTCGGAGCTGATGACGCCCTTGCGGATCAGGCGCGCCCCGTCCGCCGCCGAGAGCCAGTGGAGATTCGTCCGGTTCGTCACACGCCACCCCGGGCGGGGCGTTACTTGCCGTAGAGGAACTCGGGCAACCAGAGGGTCATGCCCGGCCAGATGTACATGAACGCCAGGCAGATGCAGACGATGATCATGTACGGCATCATCCCCGCGAAGATCTGGTTGAGGGTCACGTGCTTCGGCGACACGCCCTTGAGATAGAACGCCGACATCGCCACCGGCGGCGAGAGGAACGCCGCCTGGAGATTGACGGCCACCATGGTGCCGAAGAGGATGGGATCGATCTGGAAGTGGCTCAACAGGGGGATGAAGATCGGGCAGAAGATCACGATGATCTCGGTCCACTCGAGCGGCCAGCCGAGCAGGAAAATGATGAGCTGAGCCGTGAACTGGAAGCCGAGAGGCGACAGGTTCATGCTCAGCACCCACCGCTCGATGAGCGACTGGCCGCCGTGCAGCGCGAAGACGGCCGAGAACAGCGCCGAGCCCACAAAGAGCCAGCACACCATGGCAGTCGTCTTCGCGGTGAGGAAGGTCGATTGCTTCAGGTTCTCGCGCAGCTCCTTCGAGGTCCGCAGGTTCCAGAGCCCGGGCACCACGGTGCCCGCGAGCGTCCCGCCGATCGAGCCCGCCACGAGCAGCGATGCCCAGTCCTCGCCCTGCCACCACCCGAGCGCTATCCCGATGATCGCCCCCACCAGGCTCCACAACCACACCTGACGCGGGACCCTCGCCATCACGGCGAGGTACATGGCGCCGAGCGCGCCGATCGCCGCCGACTCGGTGGCGGTGGTGATGCCGAAGAGGATCACCGCGAGCACCACGACGGTGAGCACGCCGAGCGGCACGACCGACGCGCACAGCTCCTTGAGGATCTCGAGCTGCTCCCCGTCCATCCGCCAGAAGTAGACCAGGAGCAGCAGCCCGGAGACCGCGGCCAACCCCCAGAACCAGCCGTAGAAGTGCTCGGGAGTCTTCCCGGCCGCCGAGGCTGCCCCGGACTCCCTCAGCGAGGTCATCTCCTCCGGCGGCCCCTCCGCCTTCGGCGCCGACGGCGCGGGCTCAGGCTCGGACTCCCCCCCGGCCCCGAGCTCCTGCAGCTTCTCTTCGGCCGGCGCGGGTTTCGCGCTGGCCGGCGGCGCCGTCGGCGCCGCCGCGACGGCCCCCGCGCGCGTCGCCGCCGTGGGTGCCGCCGCGGTGGCCGCCACCGCCGGCGCGTTGTAGATGACGACGTACCACCAGGTCGCGCCGAAGGTGCCGACCGTCAGCAGCAATGGCACCGAGAGCGCGAGCAGGCTGTTGACGATCACCCGGTACCCGACCGGCTGGCCGGCCGGACCCGTGGCACCGCGCAGGAGGCCTGGTCGAAATGCGGCGGCGATGAGGCCGGGAACCACGCTGTGAAAGCGGCCGCGCTCGAGGCGCCGGAGATACTCCGGCACCGCGAGGCGGTACTGGTCGGGCCGCAGCTTGGGCGCGATCTTCGGATTGATGATGGCCCAGCCGAGGATGTAGATCAGATACAGAAACGTGAGGAAGAAGCCCGGCAGCATCGCCGCCGCGTAGAGCTTGACGATGGACTGCCCGGCCACCGCCGCGTAGACGATCAGCATCACCGAGGGGGGGATGAGAATGCCGAGAGTCCCGCCCGCCGTGATCGCGCCGGAGGCCAGCTTCACGTCGTAGCCCGCGTTCAGCATGGGCCGCATGGCGATCACGCCCATGAGGACGACGACGGCGCCGACGATGCCGGAGGCGATTCCCCAGAACGCGCACACCAGCAGTGTCGTCACCGCCAGCGAGGCGGGGACGCGCCGGAAGGCGAGCTGGACGCTGTGGAACATCCGATCGACCAGCGCCGCCCGCTCCATGATGTAGCCCATGAAGACGAAGAGCGGGATCGACAACAGGGTGTCGTTGGTCATGACCCCGTATGTCCGCTGCACGATCAGGTCGAAGACACGGTTGTCGTACCAGTGGCCGGCGGGGCTCCAGAACGCGATGTAGCCGAAGACCATTCCGAGGCCCATGAGGGTAAACGCGGTCGGGAAGCCCATCATGATCGCGACCACGATGAGCGCCAGCATCGTCAGGCCGAGTGCCGGATCGCTCACGGGGTCCTGCTCTGGCGCTCGGTGTCGTCCACCACGCTGCGGTGGCGCGCCGCCTCGTCGATCGCGTGCGCGCCCTCCATCGCGGCGCGACGGGACTCCTCGTCCACGAACTCGCTGCCGCCGAGCTGCGTCTGGATCACGTCGATCTCCTCGACATCCTCGAGGCGCGGAGGCCAGGCGCCGGTGCGCAGGCACACCAGGCAGCGTACGATCTCGGCCAACCCCTGGAGCATGACCAGCGCGCCCGCGATCGGGATCACCGTCTTGAAGTGGTAGACGGGCGGCCCCTCGGCGGTGACGGTCGAGTGCTCCCCGATCCGCCACGAGAGGGCGGCGTAGTCGTACCCCGCGTAGATCAGGCCCAGGATGCCCGGAATGAAGAACAGGAAGTAGAGCGCCAGGTCGAGCGCGGCCTGACCGCGCGGTTTCATGTAGATGTAGACGAAGTCGGCCCGCACGTGCCCGGCGGCGGCCAGCGTGTAGGCCCCACACATCATGAAGAGCGTGCCGTAGAGCATGCTGTTGAAGTCGAAGATCCAGGCCGTCGGCGCGTTCAGGATGTACCGCTTGAAGACCTCGACGGAAACCACGAACGTCAGGGCCACGATCAGCCAGGCGAAGGCCTTGCCCGACCAGTAGCTGGCCTGGTCGATCGTCCAGAGAAGCCGCCGAGCGCTCATCAGGACAGAAAACGGGCCAGCCATCCGGCGCGCGCCGGATGGCTGGCCTGCCCGGGAAGGATCACGGGAAGCTAGCTCTTTTTCGCGAAGTAGTGGTTATACGCCATGCGGCGGCTGACGTTCGTGTCGAGGTCCCACTTTACCGCGCGCTCGGCGAATTTCCTCTGCGACTCGGCGATCTCCTTGAACATCGGATTGTCGGCCGACTTCTTCACCAACACCTCGTCGAAGATCTCGAGCTGCCTCTTCAGGACGGAGTCCGGGGTCTTGTAGAACCGCACCTTGTCCTTCGTCTGCAGCTCGATGTAGTCCTTCGAGTAGCGGTCGATCGACTTCCAGGCCATGTCGGCCGAGGCGGCCTCCACCGCGTTCTCGATGATCGCCTTCATCTTGTCCGGCAGCGCGTCGAACTTGGCCTTGTTGAACGTGATCTCGAGCTGCTCGGCGTTCTGGTGGTAGCTCTGCAGCATGCAGATCTTGGACACGTCGGCGAAGCCGAGGATGCGGTCGGAGGTGGCGTTGTTGAACTCGGCGGCGTCGAGGAGCCCGCGGTCGATGGCGGGCACGATCTCGGCGCCGGGCAGCGCGTTCACCGCCGCCCCCAGACCCTGGAACAGGTCGATCGAGATGCCCACGGTGCGGAACTTGAGGCCCTTGAAGTCGTCGGGCTTGGTGATCGGCTTCTTGAACCAGCCGAGTGGCTGCGTGAACATCGGGCCGTAGGGAAAGGAGACGACGTTGGCGCCGATCGACTGGTAGAGCTTCTGGAGCAGCTCCTTGCCGCCGCCGTACTTGTGCCAGGCCAGCAGCATGTTGGCGTCCATGCCGTAGGCGGGGCTGGAGCCCCAGAGCGCCAGCGCCGTCTGCTTGCCGTAGTGGTAGACGAGGACGCCGTGGCCGCCGTCCAGCGTCCCCTTCGACACCGCATCGAGCAGGCCGAAGGCGGGGACCACCGCGCCGGCGGGCAAGACCTCGATCTTCAGATCCCCGCCGGTCATGTCGTTGACCTTCTTGGCGAAGTCGAGCGCGTACTCGTGGAAGATGTCCTTCTGCGGCCAGGTGCTCTGCCATCGCATCGTGATCGGCCCTTGCGCCTTGACGACCCTCGGGAAGCCCAGGGCCGCCGCGCCAGTCGCCGCCACGGCCGCCCCCCTCAGGAACTTGCGGCGCGACGTCTCGGTCGTTGCGTGCGGAGTGTTCATCGAGCGCCTCCTCCTCGTCGGAGCTTGAAGTGGACGGCCGTGAATGTGGACCCTAACCTCCCGGCCGAAAACGGCGCGGAAGACCGCAATCCGGGACCGGGCATACCCGCGGTCTGACCACGGCGTCACCGTAGCGGTCGGTCGAGGGGTTTGTCAAGGGCGCAGCCCGGTCTCCGGGCCCCGGATGACGGCATTCGCCGCCCACTCGACGGGGCCTTGACGGGGTGCGCCCGTCGCCCTACAGTGCGCGTGTTGCCCGGTGATCCCGCTCCTCGGGGTGTCAACGCCTCGCGATAAAGGATGGTTCCAATGGCCGATTACAATCGGATGTTCATCGACGGACAGTGGGTCGAGGCTTATGCCGGGGGTACCTTCGGGGTGACCAATCCCGCGACGGGGGAGATCGTGGCGGCGGTGGCGGACGGCGGAGCGGGGGAGACGGCGCACGCGATCGAAGTGGCGCATCGAGCCTTCGAGGGCTGGGCGGCCACGCCGGCGAAGGAGCGCGGGATCATCCTGCATCGGATCCAGGCTCTCATGGAGGCCGGTCGGGACAACCTGGCCCGTCTCGTGACGCAGGAGAACGGCAAGCCGTTCGAGGAAGCGCGGCGCGAGGTTGGCTTCGCCCTGGGGTACTTCGGCTGGTTCGCCGAGGAAGGCCGGCGAACCTACGGGGAGCTCGTGCCGTCCCCGTTCCGGGACAAGCGCCTGTGGGTCCTTCACCAGCCTGTGGGAGTGGTGGGGGCCATCACCCCCTGGAATTTCCCGGCGACCATGGTGACCCGCAAGATCGCGCCGGCTCTGGCCGCCGGCTGCCCGGTGGTCCTCAAGCCCGCGTCGGCCACCCCGCTGACGGCCCTCGCCCTCGCCGGGATCACGGCGGAGGCCGGGCTGCCACCGGGCGTCTTCAACGTCGTCACCGGGGCTCGCTCACGGCCGATCGGCGAGGTGCTCACGAGCCATCCCTTGGTGAAGAAGATCGCCTTTACCGGCTCGACCGACGTCGGCAAGCAGCTCATGCAGAGCGCGGCGCGATCCCTCAAGCGGGTGTCCTTCGAGCTCGGGGGCAACGCCCCCTTCGTGGTGTTCGACGACGCCGATCTCGACGCGGCGGTCGAGGGGGCCGTGGCGATCAAGTTCCTGCGCGTGGGGGGGCAGTCGTGCATCTGCGCCAATCGGATCTTCGTCCAGGAGACGATCGCCGGTCGCTTCGTCCCGCGCTTCGTGGAGGCGGTGGCCGCGCTGCGGGTCGGCCCGGGATTCGAGCCGGGCGTGGTCGTGGGACCCCTCATCAACGAGGCGGCCCGGAAGCAGGTGCACGACCTCGTCGAGGACGCCGTGTCCCACGGGGCGCGGGTCGCGACGGGAGGCCGCGCGCTGACCGAGGGGGCGCTCGGGCGAGGCTACTTCTACGCGCCCACCGTCCTCCTCGACGCGCGCGATGAGATGCGGGTCTGCCGGGAGGAGATCTTCGGGCCGCTCGCCCCGGTCCTCACGTTTCGGACCGAGGCCGAGCTGATCGCGCGGGCGAACGACACCGAGTACGGGCTGGCCGCTTACCTCTACGCTCGGGACCTGGGCCGCGTCACGCGGGTGGCCGAGGCGCTCCAGTACGGGCTGGTCGGGGTGAACGACGCCGCCGGGTACACCCACGAGGTGCCTTTCGGCGGCTTCAAGGAATCCGGACTCGGCCGCGAAGGTGGGCGGGAAGGGATCCACGAGTACATGGAAGCCAAGTCAGTGGTGGTGAGCCTCCCGGCCCGCGCTTCTGGTTAGGCCCGAGCCACCGACACCCGGAACCCGTACTTCCACAGGGGGTCTTCTTCCGAGGGGATCGCGCGCCGGTCCTTCCGGCGGCGGTCCACCGGCGCCGTCTCCTCCGAGCGCCGCCGCTCCCCGTGCCGACGGTCCAGGACCACTGTCACCTCGGGCTCCTGGAAGTGCTGGTGGAGGTAGCTGAAGAGCGCCGGCTCATCCCGCCTCACGACAACCACGAACGGCATGGTCCCCCCCACCCGGCGTCTCCGACTGCCTGGGTCGGAGGCATGCTACCAGTGGAGGTCGGAGGGCTGTCAAGGGCCAATCGCACGGGGAGGCCTCCCTACCCCTTGACCCCTCGGACGCTCCGGTGTATCAGGGGAGAGGGACGTCGCCTCGGCAGACCTGCCACGCGCTCCCGGAGAGGAGGTCGGGTCATGCCTCTCTACGAGTTTTTCTGCCCGCGCTGCCAGAAAGCGGTGTCGATGACGCTCACCGTCAAGGAACGCGAGATTGGCAACGTCAAGTGTCCGAGCTGTCAGACGGCGCTCCAGCCGGTGATGGCCACCTTCTACTCGAAAACGTCACGCAAGAGTTAGGAAAGGGGACTCCATGCAACTACGAGGCAAGCGGGTCGCGATCCTGGCCGAGAACCTCTACCAGGAGATGGAGCTCTGGGTGCCCTATTACCGGCTCCGGGAAGAGGGCGCCGAGGTCCACGTGGTCGGGGCGGGGGCCAAGACGTATACCTCCAAGCACGGCTACCCGGTCAACGTCGACGTCCAGGCCGACCAGGTGAACGCCGTCGAGTACGACGCCGTCGTCATCCCCGGGGGTTTCGCGCCCGACCTGATGCGACGGTCGCCGGCGATGGTCAAGCTGGTCCGGGAGGCGTTCGAGCACGGCAAGCTCGTGGCGGCCATCTGCCACGCCGGCTGGATGCCGGTCTCGGCCGGGATCCTCAAGGGAAAGCGCGCCACCAGCTTCTTCTCGATCAAGGACGACCTGGTCAACGCCGGGGCCAACTGGGTCGACGAGGAGGTCGTGGTGGACGGCAACCTGGTCACCTCGAGGAAGCCGGACGACCTCCCGGCCTTCTGCCGGGAAATCGTGAAGGCGCTGGCCAAGAAGTAAGCGCGACTCCAGTCCGACCACGCTGAACGGGAACGGGAGAGCCACACGGCTCTCCCGTTCGCGCGTTCTCGTCGCGGCGCGCGAGCCCCCGCCGCTCGCCGTTGCTCCGCTCTGATCTTAGCCCTTGACATCCTCTGGGTTTTGCTCTAAGTTGTTTTCCTACCGGGGTCGGAACCGAGGGCGGTACCATGTGCCCTTACCGGCTTCGACGGCCCGAACGCTCCTGGCCAGCAGTCCGGCTGGCCGAGAGGAGGCTTCGCGGCTTTCCCGCTCGCTCTTCGCCATCGCGCGCATCCTTCCTGACGGCCGCTTCCGGCGGTGACCCGTGAGCCGCCTTCCCCTGCTCGGGTGTCTGGTCTGGGGCGTCGCCGCCGGGATCGCGCTCGCCGACTCTACCCCGAGCGCGCGGGCGGTGGCCTTCGTGACCGTCGATCGGGGTCTGCAGAGCGGGGTTCGGCAGCGCCTCCAGGCCGTCGTGCGGACTCCCGAGCAGTGGGCGGCCCTGTGGAGGCGGCACTCCGGGCCGTCAGCCGCCCCGCCCTCGGTCGACTTCGCCGCCGAGATGGTCATCGGGGTATTCGCCGGCGAACGCCCCGCCACGGGATACGAAGTGGAAATCACCCGGGTGCTCGGGACGGACCATGGGCTCCGGGTGAGCTACCGCCAGCGCACGCCGTCACCGGGGGCCCTCGTCCGCCCCGTGCTGACGAGCCCGTTTCACCTCGTCCGGCTGCCGAGAACCGACTTGACCGTCGACATCGTGCCCGAGCCGTCGGAGCGTTGAGGTCGCCCGGGAGGGGAGCCATGAGGCGGAGAGTCGTGGCCGCACTGTTTGCCCTGTCCATCCTGCTCTGGACCTGGCTGGCTCAGGCCGGAAGCCTGGCGCCCGCGCTGGAGGCGCAGCTCCTGGGGCTGCCTCCCGGTGGCACCCTGCCGGTCATCGTCGAGATGCGGGATCAGGCGGACCCGGCCGCCGCCGTGGCCACCGTCGCGCCCGGGGTGTCAAAGGCGCGAGGCCACGCCGTGGTGGCGGCGCTCCAGGCCATGTCGGCCCGGACCCAGGGACCCATTCGGGCGTTCCTCGCCCAGGAGCAGGCGATCGGAACGGTTCAGCGCATCACGCCGCTGTGGGTCTTCAACGGGCTGGCCGTCACGGCCGCCGAGCCGGTGATCCGACGCCTGGCCGCGCGGCCGGACGTGCGGGAAGTCCGCCCGGATGCGCCCATCCCGCTGCCGCCCCCGCCGCTGGTCAGCGGCGCCGTGCCATTTGTCGGGCTCAGCGAGTGGAACATCCAGCAGATCCGGGCCCCCGAGACGTGGGCACTGAATCCCCTCTACGACGGCACCGGGGCGGTGGTGGGAAGCTTCGACACCGGCGTGGACGGGACCCATCCGGACCTGGCCTCCCGGTACCGCGGGAACGACGCCATCAGCTGGTATGACCCCTACGGGCAGCACGCGAGCCCGACTGACTTCGACGTCCACGGCACTCACACCACCGGCACGGCCGTGGGGGGCGACGCCGGGGGAACGCACATCGGGGTGGCGCCCGGTGCCAAGTGGATTGCGGCCAAGGGGTGGGACGACTCGGGGGTCGCGAGCACATCGGCCTTCCACCAGATCTTCCAGTGGTTCCTGGCACCCGGCGGTGACCCGGCGAATGCTCCGGACGTCGTCAATAACTCCTGGGGTGTGGCGAACAGCGGCTGTGTCAAGGAGTTCCTGCCGGACGTCAAGGCCTGGCGCGCGGCCGGCATCTTCCCGTCGTTCGCGGCGGGCAACAACGGTCCCTTCGCGCGGAGCGTCCGCAGCCCGGGGAACTACCCGGAAGCCTTCGCCGTGGGCGCCACGGACATGTTCGATACCATCGCCTCCTTCAGCGGGCGCGGCCCCTCGCCCTGCGACCGCTCCATCAAGCCCGACGTGAGCGCGCCGGGCGATGGGATCACCTCGGCGGTGCCCGGCGGCTACTACGACACCTTCAGCGGCACCTCCATGGCGACCCCCCACCTGACGGGCGCGGTGGCGGTGCTCCGTTCGATCGACCCGGCGCTCACCGTGGACCAGCTCGAGTCGGCGCTCATGCAGGGGGCCGTGGACCTGGGGTCCGCGGGTCCCGACAACAGCTACGGGTCCGGCCGTCTGGATCTCTTCATGTCGGCCCAGTTCGTCATGGGCGGCCCCGACCGTCCGGTGGTGACGATCGCGGCGACGACGCCCACGGCGAGCGAGGCGGGCTCGATTCCGGGCATCTTCACGGTCACCCGCACGGGGCCCACCAGCTCCGCGCTCACCGTGCACTACAGTGCGGCCGGCACGGCGACCCCCGGCAGCGACTACACGTCCCTCTCCGGAAGCGTGACGATCCCGGCGGGCTCGGCGACGGCCACGATCGCCGTGGTCCCGGTGGACGATGCGCTGATCGAGGCCGACGAAACGGTCATCGTGACGCTGGCGGTCGATGCCGCCTACATCGTCGGCAAGCCGGGCAGTGCCACCGTGACCGTCGCCAGCGACGACGCCAATCCCGTGCCGGGCCTGACCTCCCTCGCGCCGAGCAGCGCGCTGGCGGGCGACGGGGCCCTCACGCTGACGATCTACGGCGGCGGGTTCATCCCGTCGTCGGTGGCGCGCTGGAACGGGTCGAGCCGCGCCACCACGTTCGTCAGCGACAGCCAGCTGCAGGCGGCGATCGCCCAGGGCGACCTCGCGACGGCCGGGACGGTTCAGGTCACGGTGGTCAACCCGGCGCCGGGCGGCGGCACCTCCAACGCCTTGACCTTCACCATCGACGCGGTCCTGCCCGGTCACGAGACCCTCACGGTGAGCCCGACCACGGCGGCGGCCGGCGGGACGGTGACGGCGACGTGGAGCGGGATCGCGGGGCCCACGCCGACCGACTGGATCGCCCTGTACGTCCCGGGGGCACCGGACGGAAGCTACGTCTCCTACCGGTACACCACCGGGACCACCCGGGGGAGCGTGCCGTTCACGCTGCCCGCGACGCTGGCGGCGGGGACCTACGAGCTGCGGCTGTTCCCCAACAACACCCTGACGCGGCTGGCGACGAGCAACCCCTTCACGGTCCCGCAGCCGGTGACCCTGACGGTGAGCCCGACGACCGTCGCGGCGGGCGGGACACTGACCGCCACCTGGAGCGGAATCCCGGCGCCGAGCGCCACGGACTGGCTGGGGCTCTACCAGCCGGGCGCCGCCGACACGGCGACGCTCGCCTCCCAGAACACGACGGGGGCGGCCAGCGGGAGCCTGCCGTTCCCGCTGCCGGGGACGCTGACGCCGGGGACCTACGAGCTGCGGCTGTTCGCGGGTGGGGGGGCGCGGCTCGCGGTCAGCAACGCGTTCACGGTGCAGACGGCAGGGCCCGTCACGCTGAGCGTGAGCCCGACCACCATCGGGCAGGGCGGCACGCTGACCGCCACCTGGAGCGGGATCGCGACGCCGACCACGACGGACTGGCTGGGCCTCTACGCGATCGGCGCCCCGGATGGGAGCTACATCTCCTACCGGTACACGACGGGAGCGGCGAGCGGCAGCGTACCCTTCCCGGTGCCGGGGACCCTGGCCCTGGGGACCTACGAGCTCCGGTTGTTCTCGAACAGCACCCTGACCCGGCTCGCCACGAGCAACGCCTTCACGGTATCCCAGGCGGCCAGCCTGACGGTGAGCCCGACGACGATCGCTCAGGGCGGGACGGTGACGGCCACCTGGAGTGGAATCGCCACGCCGAGCGCCACGGACTGGCTGGGGCTCTACCAGCCGGGCGCCGCCGACACGGCGACGCTCGCCTCCCAGAACACGACGGGGGCGGCCAGCGGGAGCCTGCCGTTCCCGCTATCGGGGACGCTGACGCCGGGGACCTACGAGCTGCGATTGTTCTCGAGCGGGAGCTTCACCCGTCTGGCCACCAGCAATCCCTTTACCGTGCAGGCGGCGGGACCCGTGACGCTGAGCGTGAGCCCGACCACGATCGCGGCGGGCGGGACGCTGACGGCGACGTGGAGCGGGATCGCCACGCCGACCACGGCCGACTGGCTGGGCCTCTACGCGATCGGCGCCCCGGACGGGGGCTACATCTCCTACCGCTACACGACGGGAGCGGCGAGCGGCAGCGTACCCTTCCCGGTGCCGGGGACGCTGGCCCCGGGGACCTACGAGCTGCGACTCTTCTCGAACGGCAGCCTGACCCGGCTGGCAACCAGCAACGCGCTCACCGTGTCGCAGACGGTCAGCCTCTCGGCGAGCCCGACGACGGTGGCCGCGGGCGGGACGGTGACGGCGGCGTGGGCCGGGATCGCGACGCCGACGCCCACGGACTGGCTGGGGCTCTACCAGCCGGGTGCCGCCGACACGGCGACGCTCGCCTCTCGGAACACGACGGGGGCGTCGAGCGGGAGCGTGCCGTTCACGCTGCCGGGGACGCTGGCCCCGGGGACCTACGAGCTCCGGCTCTTCGCGAACGGAACCTTCACGCGTCTCGCGATCAGCAACGCCTTCACCGTAGAGCCCTCGGCAGAATCCGTGACGCTGACGGCGAGCCCGACGACGGTGGCCGCGGGTGGGACGGTGACGGCGACCTGGAGCGGGATCGCCACGCCGACGACCACGGACTGGCTGGGCCTCTACGCGATCGGCGCCCCGGACGGGGGCTACATCTCCTACCGCTACACGACGGGAGCGGCGGGCGGGAGCGTGCCGTTCGCGCTGCCGGGGACGGTGGCCCCGGGGACCTACGAGCTCCGGCTGTTCTCGAACAACAGCCTGACGCGGCTGGCGACCAGCAACGCCTTCACGGTACCGCCGCCATGACGCCGCGGGCGGGCGTCTCGCGTCAGTTGGGGGCCGTCGCGGGCGCGGTGGCGGGGGCACCGGCTGCGCCCCCGCTCGGTGCCGGCGGGCCGCCACCGGGCTTGAGGGTCGCCTCGACCCTCCGCCGGAGCGCGGGATCCGGCTCGGCGGCCACGTAGCGGCGCAGGGCCTCCTGGACCCGCTCGCTCTGCCCCTCGGCTTCCCACAGGGCGGCTACCTCGAGGAGCGCGAGCGCGTGTTCCGGAAACGCCCGGAACACCGCTTCCCAGGCCTCGATGGCCGCCCGGCGATCACCCGCGCGCTCCAGGAGGCGCGCGCGCTCCTGGTGGACCTCCAGGCTCCACGGCATGAGCTCGGCCGCTCGACCGACCTCGTACGCGCTCCACCGCGGGTGGCCGGTCAGGGCGCGGACTCTGGCCTGGCGCTGGAGCCGCGCCGCGGCGGCCTCGTCGAGGTGAACCGCGCGCCGCCGCTCGCGCCGGGCCTCAGCGAGGCGGCCGAGCTGATCCAGCGCCGCCGCCAGGCCGGCCCGCGCCCGCGCGTCGTCGCCCCGGGCGAGGGCCTGCCGGAGTAGCCCCTCGGCGGCGCCCGCCTCGCCGAGAGCCAGACGGGTCAGGCCGTGGGTCAGCGCAACGCCCGGCTGGTCGGGTGGCAGGCGTCCAAGCACGCCGGCCGCGTCCCGGTAGGCCCCGACCCGGTAGAGGATCTCGGCCTCGCGCAGCGCCGCCGCGGGTCCCCCGCGCGCCGCGGCGCGCCGGGCCAGGGCCCGCGCCTCGGTCGCCTCGCCACGCGCGGCGCGCTCGGCCGCCAGGTCCAGCAGGGTCTCCGGGTGCGTCGGATCCACCGCCAGGGCCGCCTGCCAGCGCCGCTCGGCCTCGGCCGTCTCCCCCTGGGCCGCCGCCGCCCGCGCCGCCAGGCGAAGGAGGTCGGCACGCCGCGCGCCGGGGTCGGTCTGGAGCGCGGCCCGGACGAAGGCATCGGCCTGCTGAGGCTGCTCACGCTCCAGGAAGTCCTCGGCCAGCCGCCCGACGAACTCCTCCGGGGCGCCCCGGGTGAGCCGGGTGAGCACCGACCCGCCGCCGGCAAAGGCATCCGTCATCCGCTGCAGGTTCTCCGGGATGGCGTCGACGTAGAGGGTGCGGGGTGCGGCGAACTCGACCCGCGCGTTGTCGTCGATGTTCAGCGGGGCGCCGAGAGTGAAGCGCGGAACGTCCTCGACGTCGAGCACGAGCCTTGCTAGGAGGTCGGCGACGTCCCGCACGCCCACGCGCCGGAGGTCCTCCGCCACGCGGGGCTGGGCCGTCCGCTGGGCCAGCGAGGCGAAGTCGAGCCGGACCGGCGCCTCGCTCCCGATCAGCACGGTGTCGCCCCCCGACGTGTTGAACACCACGACGTGCGGGAACACCGACTGGAACGTCCCGAAGACCGAGCGCAACATGTCGGGCGTCAGCCCGTAGAGCTGCACCCACTGCCCGAACACGCCGCCCGGACGCAGGCGGTGCTTCGCCAGCTCGAAGAAATCCCGCGTGAAGAGGCTGGCCGAGCCGGTCACCCACGGATTCGAGGGCTCCGAGATGATCACGTCGAAGCGCTCGCGCGTGAGGAGGAAGAAGTTTCGGGCGTCGTTCACGACGAGGCGCGTACGGGGATCCGCGAGCGGTCGGAAGTTGACGTGGTCGAAGAAGTGGGACGCCGTGACCACGGCACGCTCGAGCTCCACGACCGTGACGGCTCGCAGCGGGTGGCGAAGCGCCGACCCGACGCTGACGCCGCTGCCGAGGCCGATGACGAGCGCATCCTGGGGGGCGGGATGGAAGAGCACGGGGAGGTGGCCGGCCAGCACCTGATTGGGCATGTCGACGCCGGTCGACGCATCGGTCTTCCCGTTCACGCGCAGGAACACGTGGCCGGCGTCCCGCTCGACGGAGACCGTCGTCGTCAGTCCCTCCTCGTACCACAGCAGCTGTGCCCGCTGGCGATAGGCCCGGAATTCCTCGCGCGACAGCCGCTGGAGCTGCGGCGCGTAGACGGCGACGCCACTCGACATCGTGAGCGGCTTCCAGTCCGGCGCGACCATCGGCATCGCCAGCGCCAGCACCGGGATGGCCGCCGCCACCGGCAGGGCGACGGCCCGTCGCCGCCCGGGCAGCGCGGTGAGCAGGATGAAGGCGCAGCCCAGGTTCAGGAGTATGGCGAGCAGGAGCGTTCCGCGGATCCCCACCGACGGCAGAATCACGAAGCCGGCGAGGAAGGACCCGATGATGGCCCCGAGGGTGTTGAGCGCGTAGAGATCGCCGACGGCGCGCCCGACTCCGCTGCGCAGGCCGCCGGCGCTCGCGGTGAGCCGGACGCAGATCGGGAAGACGGCGCCCGAGAGGAGGGCCGGGCCGAGGATCAGGGTGCCCGTGATCAGAAACTCGAGTCCGAGCAAGAGCGTGTGGCGACCCTCGCTCCACGCGAAGAGGCGGAGGAAGAAATAAGGCAGCTCGTCCAGCATCGTGAGCCCGAGGAAGGCGCCGACGCCGATGAGCGCCTGGACGAACCCGAGCGCGAGCCCCGGCTCGGCCAGGCGATCGACCCGGCGGGCGCAGAGGTAGCTCCCGCCCGCCAGGCCGATCAGAAAGGTCGTCAGCATGACGGTGAACGCGTAGACCGAAGAGCCGAGGACGAGGGCGAGCGCCCGGGTCCAGGCGACTTCGTAGGCCATGGCCAGGGCGCCCGAGAGCGCCACCGTGCCGAAGGCGGCGAGCGCGACCCGCCGGAATCCGGAGCCGGCGACGCCACGCTCCTCGGACGCGCGCGAGGCGCTCGGGTGGCGCCCGGTGGGGTCGGCCGGCGCGGGATCCGCCGCGGTCGCGAGCCGCCGGCCGACCAAGACGGTGGTCAGGCCGACCGCGAGGTTGAGGAGGACGGCGATCCGGTTGGTCAGGCTGACTCCGATGGCCGGCAGGAGGACGAATCCGGCGACGGCGGTCCCGAGGACGGCCCCGGCCGTGTTGACGGCATAGAGCGCCCCGACCCGCCGGCCGAGGGTTTCCAGCCGGGCCGCCGCGAATTGAGCGAGGATCGGCAGCGTCGCGCCCATGCAGGCGGTCGGCCCCACCAGAAGCGCCACTGCCATCGCGAAGCGGGTGAGTGACAGCATCGCGAACGAGGAGGTCTCCGTGGCGCCCAGCAGGCGAAGGAGGGGCGGAACCCCATGGAGCAACAGGGGCAGCAGGAAGGCGTAGACGCCGATCGCGAGCTCGAGCAGGCCATAGGCGACGAGCGGGCGGGCCACCCGCCGGGCCAGGCGTCCCGCGGCCCAGCTCCCGAGCGCCAGCCCGCCCATGAACGCGGTGAGGATCGTGCTGACCGCCAGCGTCGTGGCGCCGAAGAGGTGGACAAGCCACCGGAGCCACACGACCTCGTAGATGAGGCCACTCGCTCCGGAGAGGAAAAAGCAGACGAAGAGCACGGGATCGAGCAGGGCCGCCGGGTCGCGGCTTCCCGGAGCGCCGCCCGGATCGTGGGGGCCGCGGCTCGGGGCTTCCCCCGGGGCCTCCCCGGGGGCGGTGACGAGGGCCGGCATGTTCAGCGCGTCAGTGGGGCTCGCGGCGCAGGAGCGCTTGGTGGGAGTCGTCCGCGAGGGCCGCCGGCTGGCGGCCCCTCAGTATCCCCGCCGTATGTCGACCCGGCCGCGCAACGCCCGCCCCGCGAGGAAGCGGCGAAGGTTGTCGTTGAAGACGGCGGCGATGTCGGGCGGGTCGTTCGGTCCGGAGATGTGAGGGGTCACGACGACGTTCGGCATCCCCCAGAACGGGTGGGCAGGCGGCAGCGGCTCTTCGGCGAAGACGTCGAGGACCGCGCCGGCGATCCACCGCTCTTGAAGCGCTCGCACGAGCGCGTCCTCCTGCACGAGGTTGCCGCGGCCGACGTTGACGAGCAACGCGCCCGGTCGCATCGCCCGGAGCTCCGCCTCGCCGATGAGCCCTCGGGTCTCGGGCGTCAGGGGGACCGCCAGCACCACATAGTCGCTGGCGCGCAGGAGCTCGCGGAGGCCGGCGCGCCGGTAGACGCGCTCGACCTCGGGGATTTTCCGCCCGCTCCGGTTCATGCCGAGGACCCGCATGGCGAAGGCACGCCCGAGACGCCCGATGGCGCGGCCTATGGACCCGAGCCCGACGACTCCGAGCGTCTTGCCCTGAAGCAGCGTCGGCATCACCGGCTCCCACTGCCGCGCGCGCTGGGCAGCGCGGAAGGCCTCCATGTGCTGCGCGCTCCAGAGAAGCCAGCCCAGAGTGTATTCGGCCATCCAGGGACCGAAGGCCGCTTCGACGCGGGTGAGGACGACCTTCGGCGGGAACGGCGCGTCGAGGAACCGGTCGACGCCGGCGCCCATGACCTGAACCCAGCGGAGCCGGCGAGCGCGGGGGAAAAGCTCCGTCGGGAATCCCCACGTGTAGAGGGCGTCCATCTCCTCGACGTAGGGAAACGCCTCGGCCGGAGTCGATGCGACGCGGACCCGGACCCGCCCGCGGGGGGCGCGGATCAGCTTCGCGTAGGTCTGAGCCTCGTCGGGGTGGTACACCAGAACGGAGACCGGCCCCTGCCGAGGCATGGGAGGCACTATAACACAAAGGTGCGTGTTACCATGCAAATTGAGGCCGAGTACACGCGCCGTGTCATCCCGAGCCGCTGGTGGGCTCCGGGGGTCTTCCGAGACCCCCTAGCGCGTGATGGAGACGCCTGCCGCCGCCGCCCGACGGGCGGCCTGATCGACAGCGGCCGCCCGATTCGTCACCTCGCGGCGCAACGTCGCGAGCCGGGCCCGAAGGGCCTCGGCTTCGTCGCGCACCTTCTTTCGCTCGGCCGGATCGGTCGAGCCGTTGTAGGCGTCGACCAGGCGGTCGTGGTTCTCGAGCGTGACGTGATACTCGTAGAGGGCCTGGTTGTACCGGTTCACCGCATCGTTGTAGCCTCGCTTCACGGCGGTCCTCTCGGGGCTGTCCCCCGCGGTGAACTCCGCGAACGGGAGGTAGTTCGGCTTCGTCAGCTGGGCCACGGCGGGCCCGGCCAGGACGATGGCCGCGAGGGCCGCGGCCAGGAGGCCGCCCAGTGTCCGCCCGAGGATCACCCGATTGCGACCGCGAGGCACGTCGTCGTGCGGGTCACCCCGTCGATGGCGCCGATTCCATCGGTCACGAGCTGCCCGATGTCGTCGAGGGTGGGCCCCTCGACGACCGCGATGTAGTCGAAGGGCCCCGTGACCGCGTCGAGCGACTCGACGCGGCATTTCCCGGGCTTCACCTTCGTGAGCGACTTCTTCACCGCCTTCGTCTTCCCCGCGCTCGTCTCGATGAGGACGTAGGCCTTCATCGCCACACCTCCCCGGTTGCTCGGCCATTATACCGCGGGCCCGGCGCGCCACTGTCAAGCCGGGACGCCCATCTCGGATGAGACATCAGCGGGAGAGGTAGGCGCGAAGCGTCTCGGCGAAAGCCCGCCGGTCCTCCCACAGGCTGCCGCCCCGGATGTCGATCCGAGTGCCACGCTCGATCCGCTTGTTCTGCACGTCGAACCGCGCGATCACCTCGCCGTTCACCCCGTTCCCGCTGATTGCGAGGCGCTCGCCTTCGTCCTCGTCGTGGAGGTGGACCACGATCATGTAGAGGCCGTCGGTATCGGTTCGCTCCCGGTGGGCGAGGCCGGTCTTGAGCCGGGTGACCACCACCGGGACGTTGGCGAGCGCGCGCCCGCTGCCGTCCTTGACGTAGCCGATGACGATGAAGCGATGGTCGGGAGCGTGAGTCGCGGTGGCCGGCGCTATCGTCGCGGTAAGCAGGCACAGTGCCGCCAGCACGGAAGGCGGGCCGAGGCGTATGCCGCATAGGTTGAGGCCCGCCGACGACCGAGGACGACGGCCTGCGAAGGGCATCGGCCCGGGGCGGCTCATCGCCGGCTCCCCGCCCCGACCCTCGCCCGCAGGAGCACGGCCAGACGCATCAGGCCGGGCGCCCGGTCGAGTCCGTCCACCTCGGCCAGGAGGGCGGCAGCCCGAGCGGGGGGGACGAGGGCGGCGGTGAGCCGCCGGAACTTGGCGCGGATCTCCTCCGGCGTGAAGGGGTTGGCGGGGGTGCCCTTGGCCGACTCGACGCGCCGTGAGAGGCGCCGGCCGTCTCCGGTGAGGATCTCGACCACCGAGGTGTACCGCGCCGGGTAGCCGGCGTCGAGATCCGGATCGTGGACCAGGCTCAGGCCGGCGCGAAGTCGGGCCACTTCCGGGTGTCGACTGCGGTCGACCACGATGTCGTCGAATCCCACCCGACCGAAGACGAGGCCGACCGGCAGGACATACTGCGCGCAGTGGGATCGGAGGGGATGATCGTCGATCATGTGGGCGCCGCTCTTGGGGAACCGTAACACGATGCGCTGGATGTCGGCGGCTCCGAGCCTCTCGTCGGCCGCGAGGCCGAGCAGGGCGTCGAGCCCGGGGTGGGTGAACGCGCAGGAGGCGTAGCGCTTGTAGGCGACCCCGGACAGGTGGAAGCGACGACCCCAGTCCGCCAGCAGGGCGCCGGGGTTTGCATGCCCCGAGAACGCGGTGAACGCGTCGTAGCGCCCGTCGAAGGGGGCCGGCGGCCCGCCGAACCCGAGGCGGGCGAGATAGGCGGCGGTCGTGCCGTTCCGCGCCGCCAGACCCGGGTTGAGCGGCCGCGAGTGCTCGGTAGGATCGGCGGCCCAGGCGAGGAGACCGGAGGCCTGCTGCATGGCGAGGCCGAGAGCCACCGCCTGACGCTGGGGCGTCAGCCGGAAGAGGTGACCGGCCGCCGCGGCCGCTCCGAAGGCGCCGCAGATCGCGCTCGGGTGGAAGCCGCGGTCGTAGAGCGCGACGGGGTCGAGGGCATACGAGACCCGGCAGGCCACCTCGATGCCCAGCACCACGGCGGCGAGGCAGCGGGCTCCATCGGCTCCCGCCATCTCGCCGACCGCCAGGCTGGTCGGCACGATGACGGCGGGAGCGTGCAGGATCGCGCCGGGATGGTGCGGCTCGAGGTCGCACGCGTAGGCCAGCGTCGCGTTGCCCAGGGCGGCGTTGACGCAGGAGCTCCGGGATCCCTGGCCGACGAGGCTCGACTCGGGGGCGCCGCCGAGCCGGTGGACGAACTCCATCACCAGGCGGCCGGCCGGGTACTTGGGCGCCGATGCCGCCAGCATGGCGCCGAGCGTGTCGAGGACGATCAGCTTCGCCTGGGCCACGACCCCCGGCGGGAGATCCCGGAAGCGGAAGGCCGCGATCCGCTCGGCGAAACGCGTGGAGACAGCCGATTCGGGACGGCGGGGGCCCCGCATGCCGACTAGAATCGCCGCAACCCGGCTTCCGCGCAAGCCTGAGGCGGGGGCGCGCGGGACCATGTACAATGGACCGAGGAGGCAGATACCGCGCCGTTGACCTATCAGCCGCCCGCGCCCGTCCAGGCCGCCCTCGATCAGTCGCGCATCGCCCCCGACGCCCTCGACCTCTACCGGAGCTTCGAGCGTCGCTACGCGTTCCCGCTCGACGAGTTCCAGATCCGGGCGATCGTGGCCATCCTCGAGGGCTCGTCGGTCATCGTGTCGGCGCCGACCGGGGCCGGGAAGACGCTCATCGCCGAGTTCGCGATCCACGAAGCGCTCCTGCGGAAGAAGCGCATTGCTTACACGACCCCGCTCAAGGCCCTCTCCAACCAGAAGTACGCCGACTTCTGCCGCCAGTTCGGCGTGGCCGAGGTCGGGATCCTCACCGGCGACGTCAAGGTGAACCCGCGGGCGCCGATCCTGGTGATGACGACCGAGATTCTCCGGAACATGTTCTACACCGGCTCGCTGGAGGGCCTCGGCCACGTGGTGCTCGACGAGTGTCACTACATGGGCGACGAGGGACGGGGAACGGTGTGGGAGGAGATCATCGTCAACGCGCCGAAGGACGTCACGCTGGTGGCGCTGTCGGCGACGGTGGCCAACATCCAGCAGATCGCGGAGTGGATCAGCCTCGTCCACCGCCCGATCGTCCCCATCATCCACCCCTACCGGCCGGTGCCGCT
Source organism: Candidatus Methylomirabilota bacterium (assembly GCA_036005065.1). NCBI lineage: Bacteria > Methylomirabilota (SeqCode) > Candidatus Methylomirabilota bacterium. The sequence goes on from DASYQW010000105.1 coordinate 25,535, forward strand.
CCAGTACCTGGTGGCCGACCTGGCGGCCGAGATCCACCCCCTCGACGCCGTGCGGGCCGGCCGGGTCCGGGCGGTCGGGATCGACGGCGGTCGCGGCGGCGGCGACGGTCGCGGGCGCTTCTACGGGCGGCGTGTCGCCGCCGTCACCGCCGTGATCGAGGAGCTGGAGGCGCGGCAGTGGCTGCCGGCCATCTACTTCATCTTCAGTCGGGTCGGCTGCGAGCGGGCCCTCGAGGACGTGCTGGGGGAGGGCCGGCCGCTGCTCGCCAAGGCCGCCCGGCGCGAGGTCGAGCAGGCCATCCAGGAGGCGGTCGAGGACAACCCCGTGCTGGGGGCCTCCGAGCTGAACCAGACGATCTTCGAGGCCATGGCGCTGGGGGTCGGGGTCCACCACGCCGGCATCCTCCCGAGTCTCAAGCGCCTGACCGAGATGCTCTTCGAGCGCGGGCTCGTGCGGGTCGTGTTCGCGACCGAGACCATGAGTCTGGGAATCCACATGCCGGCCCGGAGCGTCGTGCTCCAGGGGCTCACCAAGCGGACGGACCGGGGCTTCCGGGTCCTCACCCACAACGAGCTGACCCAGATGGCGGGCCGGGCCGGGCGCCGCGGCATCGATCCGGAAGGCAAGTGTGTCATCGCCCTCGATGCGCGGGATAGCCTGGAAGACGTCCTGGCGGTCGTGGACGGTCCGGCGGAGCCGATCGAGAGCCAGTTCCGTCTCGGCTACGGATCGGTGGCCCTGCTCCTCGAGACGGTGCGCGACGAAGCGGCCATCCGCCGGATCGTGGAGTCCTCGTTCGGCCAGTTCCAGAATCTCCGCCAGATCCGGCGCCTGGAGGCCGAGGTCGGCGAGGCGCAGACGGCGCTGGCCGAGGCCGAGCGCTACGCGGCGCCCTGCGGCGACTTCGCCCGCATCGGCCGCTACCGCGCGCTACGGGCCGAAGCGGAGGCGCGTCGTCGAGCCCTCGGTGCCCGAGGGCGGCCGCCACGTTCGCGCGCGCTCGACGACCTCGAGCCCGGGCGCCTCGTCCTTCTTCGCCAGCGAGGCGGCTCGGGGCTCGGCGTCGTCCTCGGCACGCACCGCCTCCGCGGGAACCGCCTCCTGGTCGACACCCTCCTGCCGCACGGGTCGGTCATCCGCGCCAAGTCGGGGAACATCAAGCGTGTCTTCTGGGCGACGCCACCACTCCTCCTGCCTCCGGCCGTTCGGGGCCTGGCCGCGCACCACCGCGGCTGGGGGCGAGACTTCCGCGAGACGCTCTCCCGGGACGGCGGCCCGCTGATGGCGCGGCTCCAGGCGCTGGACCTCGCGGGTCTGCTGGAGCGGGAACGCGGGGTCGCGCCCGAGGATGCGCTCGAGCGGGTCGAGTGCCATGCCTGTCCTTGGGGCGCGACGGCCCACTGCGATGCCGCCTGGCGGGCGATCGAGAAGCACCGCACCCGACTCGAGCAGCGCCAGGCGACCCTCGACACTCTCCGCAACGCGCTCTGGGAGTCGTTCCTCCGCGTCACGGAGGTGCTCGACGCTTTCGACGCCGTTCAGAAGGGGGAGCTCCGGCCGAAGGGTCGGCTCGTCGCGGCGCTCCGGCACGACCACGAGCTCCTGGTGGCCGAGGTGGCCGCCCGCGGAGTCTTCGACGACGCGACGCCGGCCGAGGTGGCGGCGCTCGCCTCGTGCCTCACCGAGGAGGCGCGGTCGGGCGAGGAAGGCCCGTCCAAGCTCTTCCTCAAGCAACGGCCGAAGCTCAAGCGGCGCGTCCGGCAGATGGAAGAGGCGGCCGCGGCGATCCTGGCCGTCCAGCGGCGCGTCGGCCTCCTGCGGCCGGCCTCGGTCCAGACCGGGTTCATGGCGGCCGTCCACCGGTGGGCGTCGGGCGACGACGATTGGCCCCGCGTGGTCGCCCAGTCGTTCGGGGGGCACGAGGGGGATCTCATCCGTGCCATGCGGCGGCTGATCGACCTCTTGCGTCAGCTCGGCGAGGCGCCGGAAGTGCCGGACGCGGTTGCCCAGGCCGCCCAGGGAGCCGCGCGGGCCCTCGACCGCGGCATCGTCCTGGAATCGGCACTCATCTGAACGGTCCAGCTGCCGCGTCTTGACAGTACCGGCGGATTGGGCCACGATGAACTGGCGCCGTGTGGCTGCCACGAACTCACCCCCACCTGCGGGGTTTTCGGTACCAGCCGAGTGTCGGAGGCTCGGCTCCCCCGATCGTGCCGACGCCAGAGTAGTCCGTCGCGGGGCCCGGCTGACCGCGTTCGCGAGCACCCTCTGAGCCTGTGACCCGGCCGCCGCCGCTGCGGACCGGACGTGAGGAGAAGGAAGGAGGCAAGGCATGGGGGCGCAAGAGAGACCGTGCGTGAACCCCACGTGTTTTTGCCAGACCACCGACGTGACCTGCTCCTTGTGGTGTGGGGCGCTCGATCGTCCTGCCGACGCGCGGTGCGTCTGCCGTCACGACGGCTGTGCCCGTCCCCTGGCCCGCTCGACGGCCTGGACGGTGTCCGGCATGCGATCGCGCCCGGTCGGGCTCGACCCGCTCGGCGCGGGCCGGCGGCGTGACCTGCCCGGCGTCGGGCGCGCCTAGATCTTCGGGGGGGTCTCGGAAGACCCCCCCGATGCCCCCCCTCGGTTGCGGCGGCACAGCCGCCGCTCGGATCGCTGCCCGACGCGACGCGCGCTCGGAGCAAGTTGCCGGACGACTCCGACAGGCTCTTAGGCGCCCGTCGGCTCGCGTTCGCCTTTCGCCTCCCGCGGCCTTCGGCTAAGATACGGCCGTCGACCACGCCTGAACTCTGTCCGAAGGGAGGGACCATGGCGCTCTGGGTCGTCCTCGGTCTCGCGGTGTTGGTCGTTCTC
>DASYQW010000106.1 GCA_036005065.1 Candidatus Methylomirabilota bacterium
CCAGCCCTCCGCCGCGCGCTTCAGCGTCTCCGCGATGGGCAGGGCCGCGACCGCGGCACCGTGCGCGCGGGCTTCGGCCAGGACACCCGTCACGAGCTCGGGCGTCACGCAGGGCCGGACCCCGTCGTGGACGACGATCCAGTCAGCGTCGGTCGGGACCGCGGCGAGGCCCCGAGCGACCGATTCCTGCCGCTCGGTGCCCCCGGCCACCACGGCGCGCACTTTGTGACAGGGGCGGAGCCGGCGGCGCCAGGCTCCGACGTCTTCCGCCGGAACCACGACGACCACGCCCTGGACGGCTGGCATCGCCTCGAAGACATCCAGGGTCCAGCAGAGGATCGGGCGCCCGGCCACGGCGATCCCGAGCTTCTTCCGCCCCATGCGGACCCCTCGCCCCGCGGCGGGGATCACCGCCCACGCCGGCTCGATTCTCACCGGATCACCCGTTCGGCGCGGAGGATCAGCGACTCGGGGATCGCGAGGCCGAGCGCCCTCGCGGTCGACATGTTGATCACCAGCTCGTAGCGCGACGGCTGCTCGACCGGCAGCTCGTCCGGCTTCGTGCCCTTCACGATTCGGTCCACGAAGACGGCCGCCCGCCGGTACATCTCGGGACCGCTCGGGCCGTAGGTCATGAGGCCTCCCCTCGCCGCGAAGTCCGCCCGCCCCGGTCCGGCACTGTTCCCCGGCGAAACGGCCGGGACCCGGTACCTGATCGCCAGGCTCGTGATCTGGCCGCCGCCGAAAAGGACCGGATCGGGCAGGACGAGCACCGCCCCGGCGCGCGCCCGCGTCATCGCCGAAAATGCGGCCTCGAAATCGGCGTGGCCCCGCGCCTTCAGAACCTCCAGCTGCACGCGCACGGAGCGGGCGGCGGACTCGAGCCCCCGGACGGCCGGGCCGTGGTCCGGGTTGTCGGGATTTGACAGCACGGCCACCCGCGTGAGCCCCGGCACGGCCTCCTTGACGAACTCGAGCTGCTTCCCCGCCAGCTCGGTGAACGGCAGCGTGATCCCGGTGACGTTTCCGCCTGGCCGCGCGAGACTGGCCACCAGTCCCAGCTCGACGGCGTCGGGGACGCCCACCAGGACGATCGGGATCGTTCGGGTCACCTGCTGGGCCGCCCGGGCCGCCGCCGAGCCCTCCGCGACGAGAATCAGGTCGACCTTGCGCTCCACCAGCTCCCTCGCGACGCGCGAGAGCCGGCCGTATCGAACGCCCGCCCCGCGGAAATCAAAGATGACCCGCTCGCCCTCCACGTAGCCAAGATCGCGCAGCGCCTGGACCAGTGCCTTGCCGGAGGCGGATGACTCGAGAGGCGGATCCAAGCAACTGACCGCGCAGAGGAGCCCAATCCGGACGGCCTTGGCCGGCGGCTGCGCGGCCGTCTCCCCCGGCGCCGCGACGAGCGCGGCGGCCACGGCTAGGAAGAGGCCCCGGCGCAGGCTCATCGGCGGTTGGCGGCGTCGTCGTCCGCCAGCCGGGTGAAGATCATCCGGCCGGCTGTGGTCTGCAGAACCGAGGTCACCGACACGTTCACGCTCTGGCTGAGATACTTCTTGCCCTGCTCGATGACGACCATGGTCCCGTCGTCGAGGTAAGCCACCCCCTGGCCGGCTTCCTTCCCCTCCCGCAGGACGTAGACGTTCATCAGCTCGCCGGGGAGGACGACCGGCCGGAGCGCGTTGGCCAGCTCGTTGACGTTCAGCACGCGGACGCCGTGGAGCTCGGCCACCTTGTTGAGGTTGTAGTCGTTCGTCACGATCATGCCGCCCACCGCGCGAGCCGTCTCGATCAGCCGCCGATCGACCTCCCGGATCTGCGGGAAATCGAGGTCGTGGAGCTCCGTCCGCACGTGGGGCATCCGCTGGAGCTTCTGGAGGACGTCGAGCCCGCGGCGCCCGCGGTTTCGCTTGAGGGCGTCCGACGAGTCGGCGATCTGGTGGAGCTCACGCAGCACGTACTGCGGGATCAGGAGGGTGCCTTCGAGGAAGCCCGCCTGGCAGACGTCGGCGATCCGGCCGTCGATGATCACGCTGGTATCGAGGATCTTGTAGCTCTGCTCGCGCGGCGCCGGCGCCGTACTCGGGAAGACCTTGCGGGTCAGCCCCCCCAGCTCCTCCTCCCGGCGGAGAGCGGCGACGACGCCGAGGTAGGCCATGAGGAGGGTCAGAAAGCCGCGGCCGGCCGTCGAGTCCGCCGCCGGGACCACGACGACCAGGGCTGCCCGGACGAGCTGGGCCAGCAGCGCACCGGCCAGCGCGCCCAGAGCCCCGACGAACAGCCGCGGGAGCGGGACCCGGCGCGCCGCCTGCTCCAGGGCCAGCACCGCCATGCCCGCCAGGGTGCCCGCGAGGATCCCCCCGACGGTCCAGGCCACCCAGGGGATGGGCAGGTCGAGCGAGTCGGCCAGGAGGTAGCCGCCGTAGGCGACGAGCCCGACGAAGACCCCGCGGACCGGCGTCGTCGGCAGCACGCGCCAGCGGGGCGGCGGGCCGCCGGCGGGCGAGGTGTCGGGTCCGGCGGTGGGGGTTGTCATCCGAGCAAGACCGAGAGGGCCTCTTCCAACGTCCCCACGCCCTTCACCTCGAGCGGATACGATGTCCCGGCCACCAGGCTCGATCGCGGCACGACCGCGCTCCGGAAGCCGAGAGCCGCCGCCTCGGCGAGGCGCGGCTCGAGGCCGCCGACGGCCCGCACCTCGCCGGTGAGCCCGACCTCGCCGAGCAGGACGACGTCCGGCGCCAGGGGCCGCTCGGTGTAGCTCGACGCCGAGGCGAGGACGATGCCGAGGTCGGCGGCCGGCTCCTGGCAGCGCGCGCCACCGGCGACGTTGACGAAGACGTCCTGGTTCTGGAGCGGGAAGCCGGCGCGCTTCTCGAGGACGGCCAGGAGCAAGCAGACCCGGTTGTAGTCGGCCCCGAGAACGGTCCGGCGCGGCGTACCGAAGTGGGCGGGCGACACGAGCGCCTGGAGCTCGAGGAGCAGGGGGCGCGTGCCTTCCAGCGACACGACGATGACCGAGCCCGGCGCGCCGCGGGGCCGCTCTGCCAGGAAAACGGCCGATGGGTTCCTCACCTCGCAGAGCCCGCGGTCGGTCATCTCGAACACCCCGATCTCGTTGGTCGAGCCGAAACGGTTCTTGACCGCCCGGAGGATTCGAAAGGCGGCGTGGCGTTCCCCCTCGAAGTAGAGAACCGTATCTACCAGATGCTCGAGGACCCGCGGCCCGGCCAGGGCCCCCTCCTTGGTCACGTGACCGACGAGGAAGACGGCCAGGCCCCGCGTCTTGGCGAGGGTCATGAGCCGCCCGCCGCACTCACGGACCTGGCTCACGCTGCCCGGCGCCGACTCGAGCTCGGCGAGATGCACCGTCTGGATCGAGTCGACCATCAGCACCCGGGGGGCCAGCGTCGCCACGTGCGCCTCGATGGCCTCGACCGCCGTCTCCGCCAGGACGAAGAGATCCTTGGCCCCGAGCCCGAGCCGATCCGCCCGCAGCTTCACCTGGGCTGCCGATTCTTCCCCGGAGACGTAGAGGACGGGACCCGCCGCTTCGGCGAGGGCGCGACAGGCGGCAAGGAGCAGTGTGGATTTCCCGACGCCCGGATCGCCGCCGATCAGGACCAGCGAGCCGGCGACCAGGCCGCCCCCCAGGACGCGGTCGAACTCGGCGATGCCCGTCCCGACGCGCGCGGCGTCGCCCGCCGAGACCTCGGCCAGCCGGACGGGACGGACCGCGCTCACCGCCATCCCCGGACCGCTCTGCCGGCCGGCCCGCGGGCCGGGCGCGCTCCGTTCCTCCGTCATCGTGTTGAACTCGCCACAGTCCGGGCACCGGCCATACCACTTCCCGGTCTGGAAGCCGCAGGCCTGGCAGCGATAGACCGAGCTCGCCTTCATCGCGTGGATCCGCCTCGCCCGATGGCCGCGCGGATCAGGGCCCGGAGGATGACGCTCCGCTGGGCGCCCTCGAGGAACGCCGCCAGATTCTCGTAGATGGTAGGGTCGGTCACGAGGCCGCCGATCGTCCCCTCGCCGGCCTCGATGCGGGCCGTGATGTCCTTGAGGTTCGCCATCGCCGTCCGCAGGTCAGCCAGCGCCTCGCCGAGCCGCGCGTCCCCGGCCAGGTCGCTGGCCAGGCGGCCGAGTCCCTGAAGCCCCTCGGCGGCCTGCTTGGCGACGTCCTCGGTGCCGGGCTGGGTGAGGCGGCCGAGCAATCCTTCGCCCTGGGCCACCCGGGCCGTCACCTCGCGGAAGTGCCGCGCCGTCTCGCGAAGATCGGTGACGATGGCCTTCCCGGCGGGATCGAAGAGGAGCGCCTGGATCAGCCCGTCGGCCTCGCGCGCCCGGTCGAGGGTCTGGGCCAGGTCCTCCGCCGCCGTCACGACCCGCTTCACCGCGCGGGTGGCGTCGGGATCCCGGACGAGCACGCCGAGGGCTCCCTCGCCCCGCTCGACCGAGGCCACCAGCGTGTCCGCGCGCGCGAGGAGCCGGTCGAGATCCTGGACGAGCCGGCTCTCGCCGTAAACGAGCGCGTGGAGCATCCCGCGGCCTTCCTCGACCTCACGCACGACGCGGTGCACGCGCTCCATCGCCGCCCGCGCCTCGGCGAGCGCGCCTCGCGCTTCCTCGACGAGCCCGGTCGTCTGGGGGTCCCCGAGGAGGCCGTCGAGACGCTTGACGGTCGCGTTGACCTGCCGGAGAGTCTGGGCCGCATCGGCGACGGCCGTGCCGAGCCGTCGGTCGTAGATCAGCTGATGCAGGAGCCCCTGCCCCTTCTCGATCTCGGCCGTGAGGACACGGACGGCGCGCACCGTCTCGGCGAGATCAGGCCCCAGCGTGCTCTCGGTGACCTTCCCGATCGTCGCCTTGAGCTCGCCCGAGATCTCGGCGACGTTCCGGAGCAGCTCCGACCCCTGCTTCATGAGCCGACCGGTGTCGAACGGCTCCTCGGTCGCAAGCTCGGCGCCGTCCGGCAGGACCGTCGCCCCGGGGCTCCCCAGGGTGACCTCGACGATCTTGTCGCCGAGGAGGCCCAGCGTCTCGATGCGGGCGACCGAGTCGGCCCGCACGCGGTTCTGGACACGCCGGACGAGCGTCAGCTCGACCTGGACCTTGGCCGCTCCCGTCTCGGGGAGCCGGATGCTGGTCACCCGTCCGACCGGAACCCCGGCCAGCCGCACGGCGGCGCCTTCGATCAGGCCGCCGATCTGGGTGAACCCGGCGATCAGGCGATACTGGCGCTCGAACAGCCCGGCCTGCCGGCCAAGGAAATAGATGAGGCCGATCAGGACCGCGAGCGCCACCAGGATGAAGGCGCCGACCCTGAGCTGGAGGAGCGTGCGCCCCTGGCCGGGCTGGGCGGGATCCATCAGCCGGTCCCCTCGGGCCGCAGCTCGCCGGCCAGGAAGGCCTGCACCTCGCTCTGCCGGGAGGCGAAGATCTCGTCCGGCGGGCCGATCTGGGCGATCCGGCCGTCGATCAGGATCGCCAGCAGGTCCGACACCGTCCGCGCGAATTCGAGGTCATGGGTGACGATCATCGAGGTCTCGGAGACTCCCTGGGCTTTGAGCCCCTCCAGCAGCCCGGTGATGAGCCGCGCATTGGTCGGATCCAGGCCGGCCGTCGGCTCGTCGTAGAGCACGAGCTCGGGCGAGAGGACCAGCGCCCGGGCGATGCCGACGCGTTTTTTCATCCCGCCCGAGAGCTCGGCCGGCAGCTTCCCGTCCACGTCCCGGAGTCCGACCAGGGCCAGCCGGCCGTGCACGCGCTCGGCGATCTCCGCCTCGGTGAGGCGCGCGTGCTCCCGCAGCGGATACGCGACGTTCTCGTAGACCGTCAGGGAGTCGAAGAGCGCGGCTCCCTGGAACACGAACCCCATCCGGCGCCGGATCGGGAGCATGGCCTCCTCCCGGAGCGGTGTCGTCTCGACCCCCAGGACCTCGATCCGGCCCCGGTCCGGTTTGATCAGGCCGGCCGTCAACCGGAGGATCACCGTCTTCCCCGAGCCGCTCCCGCCCATGACGCTGAGCGTCGTCCCGCGGGGGACCTCGAGGTCCAGGCTGCGCAGGACCACCTGGTCATCGAACGACTTGAGGACACCCTCGAATCGGACCGCCGCGTCGGCCATCAGCCGCCCGCGGCTTCTCGTCGTCCCCGCCCGGCCACGTCCCGCATCAAGTCCCTCGCGGCCCTCAGAAGAGCAGGAAGAGCTTCGTCAGGAAGAAGTCCGCGATGATCACGGCCACCGACACCTCGACCACGGTCGCGGTCGTCGCGCGTCCCAGCCCTTCGGTCCCGCCCGTCATGGTGAGTCCGTTGTAGGAGCCGATCAGCGTGACGAGGATTCCGAAGAAGAAGCTCTTGCCGATCCCCGTCAAGAGGTCGCGGATGACCACCCAGTAGAAGATCGTGTTCCAGTAGAGGAAGATGTCGATCTGGCGCTCGTACACCGCGATCAGCATGCCGCCCAGGAGACCCACGAAGTCGGCCAGCGCCGTGAGCAGCGGAAAGACGAACAGCGCCGCCCACACCCGGGGCACGATCAGGCGCTTCACGTAGTTGACGCCGATCGCCCGGAGGGCGTCGATCTGCTCGGTGACCTTCATCGAACCGAGCTCGGCCGTGATGCCCGAGCCCACCTTGCCGCCCACCAGGATCGCGGTGAGCACCGGCGCCAGCTCCCGGACGAGGGAGAGCGCGACGAGCGGACCCACGTAGAGGTCCGCGCCGAAGCGCGAGAGGTAGACGGACGCCTGCAGGGCAAACACCATTCCGGTGAAGACCGCCGCCGTGTTCGCCACGACCAGCGATCGGACGCCGATGTCGTCGAAGCCGGTGACGACGAGCCCGACGTACCGGCGGGGCAGCCAGGCGTTCCGTCCGACCTCCCAGGCGAGCAGCCCGAGCCCGCCGTAGTACGCGGTCACGCGGCGAGTCCGGGCCGCGAGCGCGCTCCACGCGTCGGTCATGGCATCTCTCCCGTCAGGCTGAAGCTCGCCGCGAAGCGCTCGAAGTCCTCCGCAGCCGCTTCGATTCGGTCCGGGGGGGCCACCACCACGAGGTCGTACACGCAACGCCGCCCCTTCAACGTCACGGCACCCACGACCACCGGCCTCCCATCGAGCCGGGCGGTGAACCGGCTCCGGATGCCGGGCTGACCGGCGACCTCAACCGCCGCCTCGTCGAGGGCCTGCACCTCCCGGAACCCGAAGCGCAGGTGCCGGGCCAGGACCGGCAGCGTCCGCTGCGGCGTCTTCCCCTCGCACGTCGCGTGGGCCATGAGGCCCGCGTCGAGCGATGGGCGCCGGAGGGCGAGATCCGCCGGCGAGTCGATCCGCTCCCAGCCCGGCGGCGGCACGACCCGGTAGCCCTTCTGCGGCACGACCCAGGCCCCACCCGCGAGGTGCCCGGCCGTCGCGCACCCGCTCAGCATCCCCACCATGGCCACCGTGACGCCCCACCCCCGCCCGCTCAGCTTGAGCCCCCGGTGGCGCGACCCGCAGCATGCCGCCGGGCGAGCTCCGCCAGGACCTGCCGGATCGAAAGCCCGCGGGCACCCAGGAGGACCAGGGTGTGGAACCAGAGATCCGCCACCTCTTCGATCAGCCGAGAAGGGCTCTCGGCCACCGCCGCCACGACGACCTCGGCCGACTCCTCGCCGAGCTTCTTCAGAATCGCCGGATCCCCCCGGGCGAGGAGGCTCGAGACATACGACCCCTCGCGGGGCTCGACCTTTCGCGACTGGATCACGCGCTCGACCGCCTCCAGCACCCCCGCCGCGTCGGCTCCGCCCCGGGCGCCCCTCCCGGCCTCATCGACCCGCGTGAAGAAGCAGGTGCGACTCCCGGTGTGGCAGGCCACCCCTTCCTGGTGGACCAGGACGAGCAGCGTGTCGCGGTCGCAGTCCGCGTAGACCGCCTCCACGTGCTGCCGGTGGCCCGAGGTCGCGCCCTTTTCCCAGGGCGCCTGCCGCGAACGCGACCAGAAGTGGGCGCGACGCGTCTCCAGGGTCTTCCGGACCGCGTCGGCGTCCATCCACGCGACCATGAGCACCTCGCCGGTCCCCGCCTCCTGGACGACGACCGGAATCAGCCCCTGGGCGTCGAAGGTGAGGTCGGCCGCGGGCTCGCTCACGCGATGACAGTCTCTTCGAGGCGCACCGGCACCCCGCGTTCCCGGAGGTAGGTTTTCGCCTCGGCGATCGTGTGCTGACCGAAGTGGAAGATGGACGCGGCGAGCGCGGCGTCCGCGCGGCCCGCCGTGAGCCCCTCGTAGAGGTGCGCGAGGGACCCCGCGCCTCCCGAGGCGATGACGGGGAGCGACACCGCGACGGCGACGGCGGCCGTCAGCTCGAGGTCGTAGCCGTCCCGGGTCCCGTCCCGGTCCATACTCGTCAGCAGGATCTCGCCGGCGCCGAGGCCCTCGGCCTCGCGGGCCCAGGCGACCGCGCCGCGACCGGTCGGCCGGCGACCGCCGTGCGTGTAGACCTCGAAGCCGCGGTCGGCGCGCTTGGCGTCGATGGCCACCACGATGCACTGGCTCCCGAACCGCTCGGCGGCCTCCCGGATCAAGGCCGGCCGGCCGAGCGCCGCCGTATTGAGGGACACCTTGTCCGCGCCGGCCCGGAGCAGCGTCCGGATGTCCTCCAGGCTCGCGATGCCGCCCCCGACGGTCAGCGGCATGTAGATCGCCTCGGCGGTGCGTCGCACGACGTCCAGCATGATGGCCCGCCCCTCGTGGGACGCGGTGATGTCCAGGAATACGAGCTCGTCGGCGCCTTGCCGGTCGTAGGCGACGGCCGCCTCGACCGGATCGCCGGCGTCGGCCAGGTCGACGAACTGGATCCCCTTGACGACGCGCGCCTCCTTCACGTCGAGGCAGGGGATGATCCGCTTGGCCAGCATCCCCGGCTAGTTGAACCGGGGGGGGAGCGGCGGCGCTCCACCCCCAGGCCCCCCCACCGCATTCATCGAGCCGTGATGCGCGAGGACCATGACTCGCGGCTCCTCAAGCGGGAACGGCGGCGACGGCCGCCCGGAGGTCGACCGCTCCGGTGTAAAGCGCGCGCCCGACGATCGCGCCCGCCACCCCGGAAATGGCGGCGAGCCGCACGATGTCGAACAGCCCGGCGATGCCGCCCGATGCGATGATCGGCAGCCCGGCCCCGGCGGCCAGCGCCGCCGTCGCCTCGAGGTTCGGTCCCCGGGCGGTCCCGTCCCGGCGCACGTCGGTGTAGATCACGGCGGCGGCCCCCGCCGCCGCTGCCCGGCGGGCCAGCTCGAGCGCCGTGAGGGGCACGAGCCGAGTCCAGCCGTCGATCGCCACGCGCCCGTCGGCCGCATCGACGCCGACCAGGATCCGCCCGGGCCAGCCCCGGCAGGCGGCCTCGAGGAACGCCGGCTCGAGCGCGGCCCCGGTGCCGAGGATGGCAAAGCCGGCGCCGGTCGTCAGGGCGGCCTCGACGGCGGCCAGGTCGCGCAGGCCCCCGCCGACCTCGACCGGCACCGGGGCCACGGCCCGGACCAGCGCGGCGATCACCGGGGCGTGGCGCGGGCCGCCCGCGAAGGCGCCATCGAGGTCGACGACGTGGAGTCGCGGCGCCCCCTCGGTCGCCCAGCGCCGGGCCCAGACGACGGGGTCGTCTCCGAACACGGTGGCCGTGTCCGCGCGCCCCTCCACCAGGCGGAC
>DASYQW010000107.1 GCA_036005065.1 Candidatus Methylomirabilota bacterium
GCTTGGCCACCGCCACCGACTGCGTGCCGACGGCGCCGGCCGCTCCGCTCTTGTTCACCACCACGACGGGCTGCTTGAGGACCTTCTCCATGGCCGAGGCCAGCGGGCGGCCGGTCAGGTCGGCGAGGCCCCCGGGCGGGAACGGGTTCACCATGGTGACCGGGCGCGTCGGGAAGGGCTCGTCCGCGAAGGCCGAGCCGGCGAGGACAGCCACGGCCAGGACGATCGCGCCGAACATCAGGCTCATAGACACCTCCACGCGGACTGGACGGCCTCCCGGAGCGCGGGAGCACTACAGCATCTGCGGCGGGACGCGTCAAGCCCGTCGGGCGGAGCGTGGGCCGGCGGTTCAGTCGCTCAGGCGAGCTCGTTCCAGGCGACCTCAATCCGGGAGGAGCGCCCGCGCGCGCTCCCGGAGCCGCGGGTCGACGCCGTCGATGCGCGCCCGGTACCCATCGAGCCAGGTCCGCGCCTCGTCGAGCTCGCGGCGATAGCGGGCGAGGCTGGCGGCCAGCGGGCCCGGCGCCGGCCCGCCGGGCAGCGTGCGCACGGCGACGAAGTGCTCGGGCGTGGTGTAGCGGCGGAAGTCCGCCTCGCCGAGCCGGGGCGAGCGGCCCGCCACCGCGGCGAACGCCTCGGCGAAGGCCGCCTGGGGCACGGTGGCGAAGCGCTCGCCGCGGGCCAGCATGCCCTTGACCAGGCGCGCCACGACCTCGTGCGCCTGCCGGAACGATACCCCTTCGGCGCGCACGAGCGAGTCGGCCAGCTCGGTCGCGGTGAGGCAGCTCTCCTCGATGTGCCGGCGGACGCGGGCCTCGTCGACGCGCGCGGCGCCGATGAACCCGGCCAGGAGGCGGAGCGCGCGGCGGCCCGCCTCGAACGCGGCGTAGCCCGCCACCTGGACCTCGCCCTCGGCGTCGTTGACGTCGGTGAACGGCGTGTTGTGGAGGGCGTCGACCGTCGCGCTGGCCCGCCCGGCGGCCAGCGAGCAGAGGAGCCGCAGGTGCTCGACCGCCACCGGGTTGCGCTTCTGCGGCATGATCGAGCTCACCTGGACGTACCCGTCGGGCACCTGGAGGTGCCCGATCTCGAAGCCGGTCCAGGTGTTGAGGTCCTGGGCGAAGCGGCCGAGGTGGACGAACAGGAGCCGCAGCGCGCCGTGGACGCTGGTCAGGTAGTCGTTGGCGGCGATGCAGCCGTAGGCGTTCTCCTGGACCTCGGCGAACCCGAGCAGCTCGGCCATCGCCCGGCGGTCGAGGGGGAAGCCCGAGGTGGTGATCGCGGCCGCTCCCATGCTGCACAAATCGGGGTAGCGGCTGGCCTGGCGGAGGCGCTCGACGTCGCGCAGGAGGAGCTCGATCACCGCGCCGAGGTAGTGGCCGTAGGTGGTGGGCTGGGCGGGCTGGCCGTGGGTATAGGCGACCACCAGCGTCCCCCGGTTGGCCTCCGCCACCTCGAGCAGGACCCCGAGGGCCGCCAGCAGGTCGTCCAGCAGCGCCGCCAGGCGTTCCTTGAGCGCCATCTTGAACACCGTGTGATCGATGTCGTTTCGGCTGCGTCCGGTGTGGAGCTTGCCGGCCGTCTCCACGCCGAGGCGGCGCCCGAGCTCGGCCTCGACCAGGAAGAAGAAGTCCTCGTGCTCGCCGGTGTAGGGGAGCGCGGGGACGTCGATCGCCGCCTCGATGTCGTCGAGCGCCCGCAGGATGGCCGCCGCCTCGCTCCGGGACAGGAGGCCCTGGGCGGCGAGCATGATCGCGCTGGCGCGATTGATGCGCATCTGCTGGCGCCAGTGGTGCTGCTTGACGCCCTCGAACAGCGGCGCGAGCACCGTCTCCCGGTAGACCGGCGCCGGGAACCGGTCGTCAGGCGGACGGCGGCCCTGGTCCACCCCGCTATCCTTTGAGGCCGGCCAGCATGACGCCGCGGACGATGTACCGCTGCAGGAGGACGAAGACGAGGAGGGTGGGCAGCGTCGCGAAGCTGGCGCCGGTCATCACCATCTCCCACTCGGTCTGGAACTCGCCGGAGAACGAGGCCAGCCCGACCGGCAGGGTGTAGAGGCTCTTGTCGGTGGTCGCGATGAGCGGCCACAGGAATGCGGTCCAGTTCCCGAGGAACGTGAAGATGGCGAGCGCCGACAGGGCCGGGATCACGAGCGGCAGGGCCACCCGCCGCCAGATCTGGAACTCGCCGAGCCCATCGACCCGGCCCGCATCGATCAGCTCGTCGGGCACGCCTTCGAAGAACTGCTTCATCAGGAAAGTGCCGAAGCCCGTCATCAGCCCCGGGAACATGATGCCCCAGTAGGTGTCGAGCCAGCCGAGATTCCGGCTCAGCACGTACCAGGGGAGGACCAGCATCTCGGTCGGGATCATGAGCGTGCTGAGGATCGCCATGAACACCAGCCGGCGGCCGCGGAAGCGGAACTTCGCCAGCGTGTAGCCGACCAGGCTGTCGAAGAACAGCACCGACAGGGTGGTGAGACCCGCGATCACGAACGAGTTGAGAAACCAGCGCGGGAACCCGGAGGCCCCGATCAGGCGCCGGTAGTTGTGGAGCGTCGGCGCCCGCGGCAGGAGCGACAGCTCGTAGACCTCGACGTTGTGCTTGAGCGAGGTCGAGAGCATGTAGACGAACGGGATCACCATCAGCACGCCGCCGAGGAGCAGCAACAGCCAGACGACGCCCCGGCCGGGCCGCGCCCGGGGCTTCATCGCGCCTGGAGGACCCGGAGCTGGACGAGCGAAACCACGAGGAGGATCACGAAGAGCACCACGGTGTGGGCGGCCGCGTACCCCATCTGGAAGTGTCCGAACGCGGTCACGTAGATCTTGAGCACCAGGGGCTTGGTGGCGTCGAGGGGGCCGCCCTGGCCGCTGGTCATGCTGTAGACGTAATCGAAGATCCGGAGGTAGGCGATCGAGCTGACCACCACCAGGAACACGGTGGTCGGCCGCAGCAGGGGGAGGGTGATCTCGACGAGCAGGCGCCAGCCTCCGGCGCCGTCGATGGCGGCCGCCTCGTAGTACTCCTGGGGGATCGCCTTGAGGCCGGCCAGGAAGACCACCACCTGGAAGCCGAGCCCGGCCCAGACCGCCGGCGCCAGCACGGCATAGAGCGCCTGCTCGGTCGAGCGCAGGAAAGGCTGCTGGGGCAGGCCCAGCGCGACCAGGAGCCCGTTGAACACGCCGACCGGCACCGGCTGGTAGAGCCACCGCCAGACCCAGCCCATGGCCACGGCGGTGGTCACGTGCGGCACGAAGTAGAGCGCGCGCAGGAGCGCGTGCCCGACACGGACGCGATCGAGGTGGTAGGCCACCAGGAAGGCCAGGCCGAGGCTGACGGCGACGCCGACGACCAGGTACTGGACGGTATTCCCCATGACCTTCCAGAAGACCGGGTCGGCCGCCAGGCGGCGGTAGTTGGCGAGGCCCACGAACCGGCGCTCCCCCACGATGCTCCAGTCGGTGAGCGACATGAGGAACGCGTCGGCCGTCGGATAGAAGCGGATCCCCACGTAGAAGACCAGCGGCACGGCCAGGAAGCCCCACGCGGTGAGCGTCCGGCGGGCGCCCAGGGACAGCCGGTCCAGCATGCGGGCCCCGGCGGCCGCCGGGCTTACTTGGCGAAGAACGCGTCCAGCAGCTTCTGCTCCTCGGCCGCCGCCTGCGCGACCGACTCGGCGACCGGCTGGCCCTTGAGCGCGACGCGGTCGACCATGTCCATGAACAGCTTGCGCTGGGCGGTCTCGTTGACGAAGGACGTCGCTTCCGAATAGGCCAGGCCGCGGATGAAGGGGCCGTACTTCGGATGGGTGCGGATCGCGTCACGCTCGGCCACCGCCTTGCGGGCCGGGAGCTCGCCCACCTTCTCGAGCCACAGCTCCATCGCCGCTGGCGTGGTGATGAATCGCAGGAACTTCGCGGCCGCTTCCTTCTTGGGCCCGGTCGCCTTGGGCGTGATGCCGTTGACCCAGTAGGAGGCGAAGTTGAAGCGCCGGCCCTCGTGACCGGGCAGCTCCCCGACGCCGTACTCGAGGCCGGCCTGGCCATCCAGGGCGGCGAGCCGGAAGGAGCCGTCGATCATGAAGCCGGCCTTGCCCGAGCGGAAGGCGGTGATGCCGTCGGTCAGGAAGCCGAACTCGCTCACCTTGTGGCGCGACACCAGGTCCGTGTACCACGTGACCGCCCGGACGCCGGCCGGCCCGTTGTAGGCCACGCTCCGGCCGTCGGCGGAGTAGGGCTGGCCACCCATCTGGCGGATCAGCACCTCGCGCAGCCAGTGATGGTCCTGCAAGCCCATGTCGAGCGCGATGCCCGCCTGCAGGAGGTTGCCGGCGGCGTCGCGCTTGGTCAGCTTCTTGGCCGCCTCGACCAGCTCGTCGAGCGTCTGGGGCGGCTTGGCCGGGTCGAGGCCGGCCTCCCGCACGAGCTTCCGGTTCCAGAACAGGGCCAGCGCGCGCACGGCGGTCGGCACGCCGTAGTACTGGCCGCCGACCTTCATCTGCTTCACCAGCGGAAAGAACTCGCGCTCGATCTCTGCCGCCTCGAACAGCTCTTGGGGCAGGGGCTGCAGCAGCTTGGCCTTCAGGTAGTCCTGTAGCCACCCGTAGAAGAGCTGCACCACGTCGGGCCCCTGGCCGGCCGGGATGGCGGCGGCGATCTTGAGGCGGAAATCGTCGTACGGCACGTGGGTGTGCTTGACCTTGACGCCGGGAGTGGCCGCCTCGAAGCGCTTGATCAGCTCGTCGATCGCCTGCACGCGCTGGGCGAAGGTGTACTGCCAGTACTCGATCTCGACCGTCTGGGCCCGGGCCGTGCCCGCGATCGCCAGCGTCAGGCCGAGCGCGGTGGCCAGCCGCTTCGCCGTGGTCATCGGTGCCCTCCGGCTCATCCGACGTGCTGGCGGAAGAAGGCGAGCGTCCGTTCCCGCGCGAGCCGGGCGCTCTCGGCGTGGTAGCTGCCGCGCTCGTCACAGTTGAACCCATGCCCGGCGGGGTAGACGTGCACCGGGACGCCCGGGTGCTGGGCGCGCACCTTCTCCCAGTGCTCTCGGGGAATCGAGGCATCGGTCTCCCCGAAGTGGAGCATCACCGGACAGCGCGGCTGCTCCGAGGCGGCGTCGGCAATGCCCCCGCCGTAGTAGCCGACGGCCGCCGCGACTCCGTCGATCCGCGTGGCCGCGAGCCACGCGATCGTGCCGCCGAAGCAGTAGCCGACGACCCCGACCCCGGAGCCCGATCGGGCCAGCTCGCGGACGGCCGCCCGCACGTCCATGACGGCCTGATCCAAGGACAGCTTGCCCCGGACCGCTCGCCCGCGGTCGACGTCGGCTTGCGTGTAGCCCGTCGCGTAGTCGCGCTCCACACGGTCGAAGAGCGCCGGGGCGAGCGCCACATAGCCATCCGCGGCGAAGCCGTCGCACGTCCGCTTGATGTGCGAGTTCACGCCGAAGATCTCCTGCACCACCACCAGGCCGCCGCGGGATGCGCCCGGCGGGGCCGCCCGATAGGCGGCGAGCCGGTGTCCATCCTCGGCCGTCAAGGTGATCATCTCCCCCATGTCCTCCTCCTTCCACCGCCCGACGCGGACGTTCAGGCCACGACTCCCTATTGGAGGGCACTCTAGGTCGGCGGGCGACCCACGTCAAGGGCTCCGGCGCGTCGGACCGGCGTAGGGCCGCTACCCGAATGGCTCGTGGGGGCTGGCTCTGGTATATCCTGGGACACGCCCCAACCACCACCAGGGCCGGTCGGAGTCACCCGGCGCCTGCCACCGAGCGCACGATGCATCGAGGAGTGCTCCGAGCGGCGGCTTCGCCGCCGCCACGACGGGGGGGCATCGGGGGGGTCTTCCGAGACCCCCCCGAAATGACCTAGGGACATGGAGGCGCCATGATCGACGCTCGACCGACGCCCATCGGGCTCCTCTGGTGCTCCTCGCGGGCCGGCGTGATGATCGCGGTCGCCCTCTTCGGGCTGACCGCCTGCAGCGTGTACCGACAGGTGATGGGCGAGGACACCGTGAGCCTCCAGGACGCCGAGGTTCTGCGCATGGAGGCGGACATCCGCCGTCCGGTGCGGAAGATCTGTCCGCGCGAGCCCGTGCAGATGCGAGTGACGGTGGATGCCAGGCTCCCGGGCCAGTCGAGCGCGACCCCGCTCGAGACGTGGGAGGGCGACCCGAGCGCCCGGCGAAACGGCATGCTCGACTTCGGCAACTTCGTCTTCACGAGCGGCCAGGGGAGTGTCGACGAGTTCGGCTGGTTCCGGCCCGACGGCGACATGCTGGCGACCGCGGAGCGCGGCTTCGAAATCCGAACGGCGCTCCGCCACCGGCCGGACCGGTTCACCGAGAGCCGGTGGTACGAGCCCGACTACTCGTGCGTCCGGACGGCGGGCGGGATCGGAGGGAGTGGTCGCAGCGGCCAGTCCGGCGGGACCGGGGCCTTCGGCTCCGAGGGCCGCGAGGGTTCTTCGGGCGGATCGGGCGGGCCGGGCGGGTCCGGCGAACCGGGCGGCTCCGGCGCGCCCGGCCCGCGCCTCCAGGCCTTCGCCACCTACGTCCGCACCCGCTTCTACGAGCGGCTGATCGCCGTCCGGATCGAAGGCGCGGTGAGCGATCTCGTGCTGGCGCCGCCGGACCAGGAGCTCGTGCTCGTCGCTCGCGGTGGGCCCGGCGGCAACGGCGGGTCGGGCGGGCGAGGAGGCGCCGGGGGCGACGGTGGTCGCGGCCGGGCGGGGAGGAGCGGCGGGCCCGGCGGTCCCGGCGGTCCGGGGGGAAACGGCGGACCCGGCGGAGAGGGTGGGCCCGGGGGCTTCATCGAGTTGATCTACGACGGCCGCTTCCCGGACCTCGGCCGGCTGATCCGGCTCGACGTCGCCGGCGGGCCTGCCGGGGAGGGCGGCGCGGGCGGCGACGGCGGCAACGGTGGCGATGGCGGCAAGGGACGCGACGGGGGGCGCGACGGCCGGGGCGGCCCTGGCGGCCCAGCCGGGGGCGAGGGCTACCCGGGGCGGCCTGGCCCCTCCGGAACGGCTCGCCTCCGTCCGGGGCCGGTCACCGACCACTTTCTCAACCTGCCGAGCATCCGGCCGTTCTGAGTGCGACTCGGGGCTACAGCCGGAGCTCCAGGATGTAGAGGCCGCCGGTGAAGCGGTCGACCGTGTAGACGACCTGCCGCTCGTCCACGAAGACATCGTTGAGCTGGATGGCGCCCCGGGACGAGCCGCGCGGAGCCGGCGGCACGTAGAAGGCCGCCTCGGCGGGACGGAACGGGTCGGACAGATCGAAGGCGCGGACGCCGCCGTTGAAGAAGGTGCCCACGATGATCGTCTCTGACACCCACGAGCCGGGCGCCGGCCGGTTCTCGTGGAGGTTGTGGGCGCCGAAGCGGCCGCCGCGCCCGGCGAAGGCTTCGACCGGTGGCAGCGGGCAGGTGCTGATCGGCACCAGGTTCGTCTCCTCCCGCGCGTCCAGGATCCACACGAGCTTCGGCCAGTCGGCGCCTCCGTCCGCGGTGGACTCGTCGGAGACGACGAGCAAGCCGCGATCCAGGAGCGGCACCAGGGTGTGGGTGAAGCCCGGGAAGGGCGGGTGGTAGTCCCAGCGGCTCACCAGGCGCGGGTGGCCCATGTCGGAGATGTCGAGGATGATCGCGCCCCCGTCGAGGTAGCCGATCCAGGCCCGGTCCGGGCGCTGAGGATACACGTTCGTGTTGTGGGCGCGGAAGCCGGAGTCGAATGTCGGGTGTCGTGCCGGCGGCGGCTCGGCATCGCCGTCCCGGGTGCCCGGCAGCCACCAGCGGCCCACTTCGCGGGGCCGTGCCGGGTCGCCGACGTCCACGATCCGGTAGCACTGGTCGTCTTTGCGGTTGCGCGGCGTGAAGTCGGCGGCGCCGCTGCTCAGGTGGACGTAGCGGCCGTCCACGAACCAGAGGTGATGGACGCCGCGCGAGGCCGGCCCCGACGCGTCGAAGAAGCCGACCCGACGCGGCCGGGCCGGATCGGCGACGTCGAGGACCTCGAAGCCCGCCGGCTGCATCCCCGGGCGGCTCGTCTGGTAGGCGACGACCAGGAGATCGCCGGCGAGGTCGAGGGAGTTCGAGCGCATCTCGGCGTGGGGCAGGTCGGACTGAAAGACGACGGCGGGCCTCCGGGGCTCGGTGACATCCACGGCGGTGACGTTCTTCGGCGCCGATTCGTGGGCGAGCCACAGCACCCGTCGCCCGTCACGGGTGAGCTGGATGGCCATGCCCTCGCCGCAGTTCCCGTACCCCCCCAGCTCGTGGTGGGCGAGGAGGTCCATGTTGCGCGCGGTTTCGGTCGTCATGGCTCCTGATTCTAGCCCGTCCTCCTCCGGAGCTGCGGCCGCTCTTGACTCAACAGCTGAAAGCTGATTCACTCCTTGTCGGAGTCAAGAAATGAAGGCGGGTTCATTCTGTGCCCTACCGCCGCACTGAGCGCGTCGAGGCCCGGCTCGCGGGCAACCGGCAGAGGATTCTCCGCACCGCTCGCCAGCTGATGGCCGAGGGAGGCTTCCGCGAGGCGCGGGTGACGGCGATCGCCGCTGCCGCCGGCGTCGCCACGGGCACGATCTACCGGTATTTCCCCTCGAAGGCCGAGCTTTTCGCGGAAGTGCTGCGGGTGATCTGCCAGCGGGAGCTCGACGTCGTGTCGGCGATCGCCGACTCGGGCGGGCCGGCCCGGGACCGGCTCGCGGCGGCGGTCAGAGCCTTCACGAGCCGTGCCCTTCGCGGTCGCCGCCTGGCCTACACCATCATCATCGAGCCCGTCGATCCCGAGGTCGACCAGGTCCGGCTCGAGTACCGTCGCGCGCAGGGGCGGGTGTTCGAGTCGATCATCGCCGACGGGATCGGAGCGGGAGAGTTCCCGCCGCAGAACGTCAAGGCGAGCGCCGCCTGTCTCGTGGGCGCCTTCCTCGAGGGGCTCGTCGGCCCGCTGGGGCAGGACGCCGGCGTCGACGACGAGGCGGGGCGATCGCTCATCGAGGCCATCGTGGGCTTCGCCCTCCGCGCCGTGTCGGGAGGGGAAATCGCTCGTGAGCAAGCCCGACGAGCGGCATTCCCGTGACACGCCAGTGACTCGAGGCGTCCGTCTCCTGGCGGGCAAGGTCGCCATCGTCACCGGCGGAGGCTCGGGCATCGGCCGCGCCGTGGCCCTGGCTCTCGCCGGTCACGACGCGCGCGTCGTCGTTGCTGGCCGGCGCGCGTCGCCCGGTGAGGAGACCGTCGCGGCGATTCGCCGGGCCGGCGGACAAGCGGCCTTCCGGCGGACCGACGTCACCGTGTCGGCCGAGGTCGCGGCCCTGGTCCGCTTTGCGGTCGACGCGTTCGGGAGTCTCGACATCGCGTTCAACAACGCCGGCTTCCAGGAGCCGCGCGTGCTCCTCGCCGAGCAGCCCGAGGAGGCGTTCGACACCGTCTTCGCCACCAACGTCAAGGGGCTCTACCTCTGCCTGAAGTACGAGATCGCCCAGATGCTGGAGACGGGGGGCGGCGTCATCGTCAACAACGCCTCGGTCAGCGGGATCCGCAACCCGAACCCCGGTCTGGCGCTCTACTCCGCCTCGAAGAGCGCCGTCATCTCGCTCACGAAGTCCGCGGCCATGGAATACGCAGCCAGGAACATCCGGATCAACGCAGTCGCGCCCGGGAGGGTCGTCACCGAGATGATGCTTCGGTCGGGCATCGACGACATGGCGCGGGTCGCGGAGGGCCTCCCGTTGAAGCGGATGGGGCGCCCTGAAGAAATAGCGCAGGCGGTGGTGTGGCTCGCCTCCGACGCGGCGTCGTTCGTCGTCGGGCACACCGTCTGTGTCGACGGCGGCTTCCTCTCCCAGTAGACCCGGAGCGCGGGCACCACTCTCTGGCGCGACTCGCCCGGGCGGGGATGGCCTGGGCGCCGGTTCCTGGCTTACAATTCTTCCGCTCAGCCTCGCCGGAAGGAGGGACGCATGATCGGGCGCAGCGACCGTCTCGCTCGCGCGGTGGCCGCCCTGGCCATTGCCGCCGTGCTCGCGGCCGGCGCCACGGGGTGGCCGGCGACCGAGCAGCCCGGCGTCGATCGGATCGAGACCATCGTCGTGATCTACCTCGAGAACCGGAGCTTCGACCATCTCTACGGGCTCTTTCCCGGCGCCGACGGGATCGCCCGGGCGACACCGGAGCAGACCACGCAGGTCGATCACGACGGCCGGCCCCTGCCCCATCTGCCGCCGGTGTGGGGCTCGGACGGCAAACCCGATCCCCGCTTTCCGCAGCGCCTCCCGAACGGGCCGTTCCGGATCGATGCCGCGCCCATCAACAGGGGGCTGGAGAAGACCGGGCCGAACCCGGTTCACGCCTTCTACCAGAACCGCGAGCAGATCGACGGCGGGAAGAACACCCGGTTCGCGGCGGTCTCGAACTTCGGCGGCTGGGCGATGGGCCACTACGACGGGTCGGCGCTCGAGCTGTGGCGGTGGGCCCGCGAGTACACGCTCGCCGATCACTTCTTCGCGGCGGCTTACGGCGGCTCGCTGCTCAACCACCTGTGGCTGATCTGCGCCTGTACGCCGGAATTCAAAGAGGCGCCCGCCGCGATGCGCGCCCAGCTCGACGACCAGGGCCGGCTCAAGCGGCGGCCGGCGTCACCCGGCTCGGCCCTCGACGGGCCCCTGCAGGTCTTCGACGGGCCGGTCTCGCCCGACGGCTACGCGGTGAACAACATGCAGCCGCCGTTTCAGCCGAGCCGCATCCCACCCGCGCCCGGCGGCAGCCCGGATCATGCCGATCCCGCCCAGCATCCGCTCCCGCCGCAGCGGGCGAAGTCGATCGGCGACACCCTCTCGGCGAAGGGCGTGAGCTGGGCCTGGTATGCCGGCGCGTGGAACGAAGCGCTCGCCGACGGGCGCCAGGCCTCCCAGGCGAAGCGCAAGGTCATCTACAATAGCGAGGCGGAGGGCCCGATCTTCGTCGCGCACCACCAGCCATTCAACTATCTCGCGCGCTTCGCGCCGGGCACCCCGGACCGCGCGCGGCACCTCAAGGATGGCGCGGACTTCCTGGAGGCGATCGCGAAGGGGACGCTACCGGCGGTCGCCTTCTACAAGCCGAGTGGGCGCCTCACTCAGCACGCTCGCTACGCCGATCTCGTGTCCGGCGACCGCCATGCCGCGGACCTGCTCGAACGGCTTCGGAAGAGCCCGCAGTGGAGCCGGATGGTGGTCATCGTCACCTACGACGAGAACGGCGGGTTCTGGGACCACGTGCCGCCGCCCTCCGGGCCGGGCTGGAGCGACCGCTGGGGACCGGGCACCCGCGTTCCGACGATCATCGTCTCGCCGTTCGCCAGGCGTGGCTTCGTCGATTCGACGCCCTACGACACGACGTCGATCATTAAGCTCATCACCCGGCGCTTCGGCCTCGAGCCGCTGCCCGGCGTGCGTGCGAAGGCCGGCGACCTCACGAACGCGCTCGCCTTCTGATCCGGGGGAGACCCATGCACGACGAGACCGCCGCCCAGACCACGGCCCGCCTCCTCGGCGTGATCGCCCGCGCCGAGCTCGAGATCCTGCCCGGCCTGTACACGTTCGAGGCGCTCGGTGACGGGCCCGGCGCCATCCGAAAGGACGCGCTGGCCTGCGTCCGAGACGGCGGCGTCTGGAGCCAGCTCATCCCGGTGGAGGATCCCCGGACGCCGATGGCGTTCCGGGTGTTCAGCTTCCACTTCGCCCCGGCGCTCGACGCCACCGGCTTCGTCGGCTGGCTCCATTCGCACCTCGCCCGCGTGACGGACACGGGCCACATCGTCGTCTGCGGGCGCTCGGGGCCTGGGGCCGCCGACCACGTCCGGGGGGGGATCTTCGACTACTGGGGCTGCCCGGCCGGCGCCGCCGATCGCGTCCTGGCCGAAGTGCGCGCGCTGATCGAGCGCGGCCGGCGGCCACGCCGGGCTCACGTCGGGGCCGCGGGCGGCTGCCTCCTGTGCGAGGCGGTGGCCGGCGACCCCGACTTGCCGGTCGTGGCCGAAAGCTCCGGGGCGGTGGGGGTGCTGACCCGCCTCGAGCCCAAGTCGCGGGGGCACTCGATCTTCTTCCCCCGCCGTCACACGCCGAATCTCCACGACCTGGACGAGGCCGAGCTAGGCGAGGTCCTGTCGCTGCTCAAGCGCGTGGCGGTCGCGCTGGAGCTCGATCAGTACAACGTGCTCCAGAACAACGGTCCGCGGGCGGGACAGACAGCCTTCCACGTCCACTTCCATCTGGTGCCGAAGCCCACAGCGGCGGCCGGGCTGATCGTGCCGGGGGCGTTCGTCCTGGCCGACCAGACCGGCGTGGCCGAAGAGATCCGACGCCGCCTCGGCGGCCCTCGGCGCTGAGCCGCGGCCGAGCGGCCACCGTCCCTCCGGGGATGGTCAACGCGAGGGGCGCGGGCTTACAATCCGGCCGCGAGCCGAACGAGCCGCCGGCCGGCGGCAGGAGGACGGGCATGACACCCTTGGCACCGACACGGCGTGAGCTGCTCCGTCTCGCGGGGCTGGGCGTGGTGACCGCGGCCGCGCTGGGGCCGCGAACAGCCCGGGCCCAGGCGCCCGTCATCCGTCAGGGGTACCAGACCAACATGTGGGGAATGCCGACCTATTACCTCCTGCGCTCCGGCCACCTGGAGCGGCGGGGGCTCCGCTTCGAGGAGTTCTCGGTGCCCTCCGGGAACCTGACCATGCAGCAGATGGTCGCCCGCCAGGTGGACTTCGGGACCTACGCCGCCCAGTCGTTCATCCTGGGTCACGACAAGGGCAAGCTGGTCGCCATCGCCCAGATCGAGCAGGTGGGGAAGACGGCCCGGGTGATGGCGCGGAAGGAGCTGGGCGTCACCCGGGTCGCCGACCTCAAGGGCCTGCGGATCGGCAACCAGGCCGGCTCCTCGACCGGCAACACGTTCGTGGACATCATCGCGGCGCGGGCGGGTCTCCGGAAGGGGGAGTACCAGGAGATCAAGATGAACGTGAACGAGATGGTGGCCGCGGCCGCCGCCCGGTCCATCGACGCCTTCGTCACCGTGGAGCCCTACGCCTCTATCGCCGAGGCCGATGGCATCGCGACCACGGTCGTGAACTTCTACGACTACGACCGGATGCCGGTCCTCATGGCCGCCATCCCGGAGTTCGTGGAGAAGCACCCGGAGGTCGTGGTGGAGTATCTCCGGGCCTGGCTCGACGTCGGCCGAGACTTCAAGCAGAGCCCGGCCAAAGCCGCCGACGTCATCTACGGCTTCTACACCGGCAAGGGGTACAAGATGAGCCGGGAGACGTTCGCCAAGGCGCTCGCCGGCGTCGAGGTGGACCCCGGCTTCCCGGCCGATCTGCGCCCCTACATGCAAGAGACGGCCGAAGGGCTCCTCAAGGAAAAGAAGATCGCCGCCATCCCCGACTGGAGCCAGGCGCTCCGCCCCCAGCTCATGGAGCGGGCCCGCGCCTGAGCCGACCGTTCGCGCCTTCAAGGAGGCCGCCATGCGGAAAGCCTCGGTGATCGTCTCCGTCGCCCTCGTCGTCACCGCCCTCCTGGTGGTCGGGAGCCACGGGGTGTGGGCCCAGAAGGGGCCGATCAAGGTGGGGTTCCTCGTCCCGACGACGGGGCCGCTGTCGGCCAACGGGAAGGACATGATCAACGGCCTTCAGCTCTTCCTCGAGGAGCAGGGCAACCGGCTCGCCGGCCGGGAGGTCAAGCTCCTCATCGAGGACGACGAGGGGAAGCCGGCCACCGGCCTCACCAAGGCCCGCGGGCTCGTGGAGGAGCAGGCGGTCCATCTCGTCACCGGGCCGCTCTCCGCCGCGGTCGGCTACGCCGTCGCCCCGTATATCGACAGCAAGAAGGTCCCGGCCATCTTCCCGATCGTGTCCGCCGAGGACATCACGCAGCGGAAGCGCAGCCCCTACATCGTGCGCACGGGATGGTCGAGCGCCCAGCCGTCCCATCCCTTCGGCAAGTGGGTCTACGACAACCTCGGCTACAAGAAGATCGCCATGATCGGCTACGACTTCGCCTTCGGCTGGGAGGTCGCCGGCGGCTTCCAGCGCACCTTCGAGGAGGCCGGCGGCCAGGTGGTGCAGAAGCTCTGGCCGCCGCTGGGAACCGCCGACTTCGGCCCCTACCTGGCCCAGCTCCGTCGCGACGTGGACGCGATCTACGCGGTCTTCTCGGGCGCCGATGCGCTCCGCTTCGCCAAGCAGTTCAACGACGTCGGGCTCAAGGGACGGTTCCCCCTCGTCGGCGGGGGCACCTTCACCGACGAGCACGTCCTCCGCACCATGGGTGACGAGGCCCTCGGGATCGTCACCGCGCTCCACTATTCGGCCGCCCTCGCGACCCCCGCCAATCGGAAGTTCGCCCAGGCCTACGAGGCGAAGTTCAAGCAGATCCCCTCCTACTATTCGGAGGGGACGTACGTGGCCGGGATCGCCCTCAAGGCGGCGCTCGAGGCGACCGGGGGCGACATCGAGAACGTGGACAAATTTCTCTCGGCGCTGCGGAAGGTCGACCTCTCCGACGCGCCGCGGGGCCCGATGCGCTTCGATGACTTCGGCAATCCCATCCAGAACGTCTACGTGCGGAAGGTGGAGCGCGTCGGGGGCCGGCTCCAGAACACCGTGATTCACACGTTCCCCAGCGTCTCGCAGTTCTGGACCTACAAGGCCGAGGACTACCTGAAGAACCCGGTCTACACCCGCGACTACCCGCCCTGCACGCGCTGTTGAGGCGGACGTGAGCCCGGAACTCCGTCCCGAGGGAGCGGTCGCCGCCGCGTGACGACGACCGTCGGCGTCATCGGGCTCGGCCTCCTCGGCCACGCCGTCGCCACGCGCCTTCGGGCCGCGGGACACGACGTGGTCGGCTACGACGTGCTCCCGGAGAGGATGCAGGCGCTCGCGGCGCTGGGGGGCCAGCCGGCGGCCTCCGCCGAGGCCGCCGCGCGAGCGTCCGAGATCGTCTGCACCCTGCTCCCCTCGCTGGCGTCCGCCGAGGCGGCGATCCTCGGCCCCCAGGGCGTCGTGACGGGGGCGCGACCCCACCAGGCCATCGTCCAGATGAGCACGATCTCGCCGGCGCTCACGGAGCGCCTGGCCCGGGAGGCGAGCGCGCGCGACCTCGCGTTCCTCGACTGCCCCGTGAGCGGGACCAGCGCGATGGTGGCCCGGGGCGAGGGGATCCTCCTGGTCGGGGGCGAGCCGGCGGTCTTCGAGCGCTGGCGGGCGCTGCTGGAGACGATCCTGCCGCGCGCCGTCTATCTCGGCCGGGCCGGCCAGGCGACGGTCGTGAAGCTGGCGGCGAACCTGCTGGTAGGGCTCCACACCGCGGCGGCGGCCGAGGCGCTCACGCTCGTGCGGAAGGCCGGCCTCGATCCCGGCCGGGTCCTCGAGGTCCTCACCGCCAGCGCGGGCACTTCCCGCATGCTGGAGCTGCGCGGCCCCATGATCGTCAGCCAGGAGTTCCCGCCCCAGATGAAGCTCGAGCTGTTCCTGAAAGACCTGGGCCTGATCCTGGATGCCGGGGCGGAGGTCGGCGCCGCCTTGCCGCTCACCGCGCTGTCGCGGCGGCTCTACGCCGCGGCGGCCACCGAGGGACACGGCGGCGAGGATCTGGCGGTGGTGATCAAAGCCCTCGAGGCGTGGAAATGAGCCCGGATACGCCTTCCGCGCCCGTCGTGATCGCCGGGGCCGGCCCGGTCGGGCTGGCCCTGGCCGTGGGCCTGGCCCATCACGGAATCGAGTCGGTGGTCCTCGAGGACGACGAGAGTCCGAGCGCCCATTCCAAAGCGCCGGGCCTCCTGTGTCGTACCCTCGAGATCTTTCGCGCGTGGGGCGTCCTCGACCGGTTCATGGAGGAGGGTTTCTTCGTCACGCGCCCCCACATCTGGATGGCCGGCGAAGAGACGCCGCGCGCGACGATCGACTTCAGCGTCCTGGCCGATCTGACGGCGGTGCCCGGCGTGCTCATCCTGCCGCAGAACCGCACCGAGGGCCTCTTGCGGGAACGCCTCACGCGCAGCGGATTGAGCGACGTCCGCTTCGGGCATCGTGTGGTCCGCTTCGATCAGGACGGCTCGGGCGTCTCGGTTCGGGTGGAGCGAAAGGCTGGCTCGGCGTACGAGCTGCGCGGGCACTATCTGGTCGGGTGCGACGGCGCCCATTCCACCGTCCGCGAGACGCTTGGCTGGCCGCTGGAAGGCACGACGTACCCGACCCGTCTCGTGCTGGCCGATGTCCAGTTGCCCGACCAGCGGAACGATCTGCCGTGGCCGCGTCTCGCGGGAGACGACCAGCAGGTCCTGGCCGCGATCAGGATCGAGCCGAGGCTCTGGCGGGTGATCGCGACCGTAGACCGCCGGATGTCAGACGAAGCGGCCACCGGCGCACCGGAGATCGCGCGGAAGGTGGATCGGCTGTTTGGTCCCGGCTCGTTCGAGTGCGTCTGGGCGAACGTCTTCCGCATTCACTGCCGCACGAGCCCCCACTTCCGACTCGGCCGCGTGCTGCTCGCCGGGGATGCCGCCCACATCAACAGCCCGGCCGGCGGGCAGGGCATGAACAGCGGCATCCAGGACGCGCACAACCTGGCCTGGAAGCTCGATCGCGCGCTTCGCGGGGGAGTGAGCGAACCCTTGCTCGCCTCGTATGAGGCCGAGCGCCGCCCGGCGATTCTGACGAGCGTGGATCGTTACACGGACTTACTGACGCGCGCCTTCCTCCTGCCCCCTCGGGCGGTCAGATCCTCCCTCGCGCGCCTCGCCCGGGCCGTCGTCTCTCAGCCGTTCGTCATGCGCCGACTCGTGCCGCGGGCCGTGATGCTGGACACGCGATACCGCTCGTCGCCGCTCATCAGTGGCCGCGGCCGGTGGCTCGGCGCGCGGGCGCCGGACGGACCACTGAGAGCGCGTGACGGCCGGGATGTGCGGCTCCTGGATCTCACCCGCCGCGATGCGGCGCTCCTCCTCTTCGACGATGGGCGTCTGCCCGGGTGGGACGTGTCACAGGTTCAGCAACTGGCGAGCGATGTCCCCGGGCTCGGCGTCTGTCGGATCGTTCCGCCGTCGCCGGCGGACGGGGACTCCGGGGATCTCGTGGACGCCACCGGGTCCCTCGCCCGGATGTGGCAGCCCGGCGCGGCGCTGGCGGCGCTCGTCCGACCTGACGGCTACGTCGGCTGGATGGCCGAGCGCCCGTCGCGCGAGGAGCTGCGGACCGGCGTGAGGCGCGCGCTCGGGGTGGCGGCGTGAGTGGCCGGCCCTCCGGCATCGGCCTGCTGTGGGCCGGGAGGTGCCGCGCCGGCGGCGCCACCGGAGACGACCGACCGGGCCCCAGCCTGGCGTTGACACCTTCCGCCGTCCGACGTAGAGTCCCCGGCAAGCCGGCGATCCATCCACCCTTCGCGCGCCGAGTGGCCTCCTGTGGCCCGGCTTCCTCGAGAAAGGAGCACGTCATGCCCCACGTCGCTCGTCTGATCACCGTCATCCTGGCCCTGGCCGTGCTCGGCCTGGGGGCGACGTCGAGCGAGGCGCAGGCCCCGCCGCTGACGCCGTACGGGACCCCCATCACGCTGGAACAGGCCAAGGCGGCGATGGCCGCCGCGGAGGCGGAAGCCAAGAAGAACAACTGGCCGGTCGCCATCGCCATCGTCGACAGCGGGGGCCACCTCGTCATGCTGCACAGACTCGACAACACCCAGTTCGCCAGCATCGAGATCGCCAAGGGCAAGGCGGTCACCGCGGTGAACTTCCGCCGGCCGTCGAAGGCGCTCGAAGACGCGATCGCGGGCGGCGGAGCCGGCTTGCGGCTCCTGCGGGTGGACGGGTTGACGCCGCTCGAAGGTGGCGTGCTGATCGTCGTGGACGGCAAGATCGTCGGCGGAATCGGCGTGTCAGGCGTGACGTCCGGCCAGGACGCCCAGGTCGCCCGCGCCGGCGCCGATGCGGTGAAATAACCGGTGGGGTCGGCCCTCTTCGAGGGCATCCTCCCGGCGCCTCGGCCGTAGACGGCCGCAGGGCTGAGCCCATGTACGAAGTCTACGCGCTCAAGTACGCGGAGCGGGACACGACGGCCTGCCAGTTCTTCTTCCGCGAGGCGTCCCACGCCTCACTCACGCTCCACTACTACGTCTGGCTGATCCTCGGCGGCCCCCACCCGATCCTGGTGGACACGGGGTTCCTCGACGACGACGCGCGCGAGCGCGGGATGCGGAATTACGTGAGCCCGGCGGCCATGGTGGAGCGCGCGGGCGTGAAGCCCGGCGATGTGCCCACCGCCCTCATCACCCACCTCCACTACGACCACTGGGCCGGGCACAGCCTGTTCCCTCACGCGGAGTACTGGATCCAGGGGGACGAGGTGGCGTTCTGGACGGGGCCCTTCGGCCGCTCCCCGGCCTTTCGGCAGTCGGCCAACGCGGGAGCGCTGGCCCGCCTGGTGACGCTCAACTACGAGGGCCGCGTCCGGATCATCGACGGCGACCGCCAGGTGGCTCCCGGGATCTCCGTGCACCGCGTCGGCGGCCACACCGCGGGGCTCCAGATCGTCACCGTGGAGACCGAGCGCGGCCCGGTCGTCCTCACCTCCGACGCATCGCACTTCTACCGCAACGTGGAGACGCGCCAGCCCGTCCAGATCATCACCAGCTTGCCCGAGATGCTCCAGGCCTTCGAGACGATCCACGCCCTGGCCGGGGCGCCAGGGCTGATCGTCGCCGGCCACGACCCGGAGGTCGCCGACCGCTTCAAGCCGGTCGAGCCGGGCATCATCAAGATCGCCTGAGCGAGCGCGACTGACTCACCGGATGAGCCCGATCTCGCGGAGGTAGCGCAGCGCGCCCGGATGGATGGCGTCCGCCCCCGGGGCGGCGGCGACGGTGTTGGCGGCCGTGGTCTCCCGCGCCTGGGGAAGGCGCCGGCCCAGCGCGGCCTCCCCCCGATGGAGCGCGCGGGCGAGACGATAGGCGACGTCGTCGGGCAGCGTGGGCCGGGCGAGGATCAGACTCCACGACCCGACCGACACGATCGGCGCGTCCTGTCCCGGATACGAGCCGGCCGGGACCGTCAGCGTCTTGAGGAAGGGGTACTTCGCCTGGATCCGTCGGATGCCCTCGGCGTCCGGCGCGATGAACCGGCCGCCCGCGGGTCCGCCGGCGACCGCGGTGAAGCCCGGCCATCCGATGCCGCCGCCCCACAGGGCGGCCACCGTGCCCTCCAGCACCATCGCCGGGCCGTCGCCCGCCCGCTCGAGGAAGACGGCCTGGAAGTCCCGGCTCAGGTCGAGGCCGAGCCCATCCAGGATGTTCCGGGCGAGGACGACGAGCCCCGAGCCCCGGGCGCCGAAGGCCACCGGCCGGGATCTGAGATCCTCGATCGTTCGGTACGGCGTGTCTCGGCGGACCACGAACATGCCCGCGGTGGCGTACATGGCGGACAGGACGCGGAGGTTCGCGGGCGGCCGGCCGATTCCGCTCAGCGCCTCGTGGGCCACCTCGCCGGCGACCAGCCCCAGGTCGAGCTGCCCGGCCTCGAGCATCGGGACGTTCTCGGTGCTGCCCTTCGTGTTTCGCGTTTCGACGGACAGCGACGGGTCGACCTCGTTGATCGTCTCGGCCACGGCCTGTCCGTAGACCGGAAAGCCGCCGCCGGGGGTCGCGGTGCCGAGGATGACGGCGGTCTTCTCGGCCCCGGAAGCGCTGCTCCCCATGGAGAGCGCTCCCATCAAGGTCGCGACACTCAGGGCCAGGCACCCCATGGGTCCCGGCGGCCAGGATACGCGCTCGATCATGGTCGGCCTCCTCTGTGCCGCGAAAGATTGACTCCGGACCCGAAAACGTGTTTTCGTTCGGGTGACGCGCGCCGGCGCGGGGCCCGACGTTCTCCGCGAAGGAGCCGCCAGCACTCCAGACGGATCCCTTCAACCGCGGGAGGTGGGTATGCACCGCACCGCTTCGGTGCGAGGACTAGGCGCCGTCCTCTTGATCGCCGGGCTCG
The DNA here is from genome assembly GCA_036005065.1 of Candidatus Methylomirabilota bacterium. Taxonomy (NCBI): domain Bacteria; phylum Methylomirabilota (SeqCode); species Candidatus Methylomirabilota bacterium. The sequence goes on from DASYQW010000107.1 coordinate 20,017, forward strand.
CCGGTTGCGAAGACCATCCCTCCGCGTCGGTGGTCGGCGCCCACATCACCGAGTTGACCACGGAGAAGGTCGGCGTCTCGCTCGACGTCAAGATCGAGAACCCGTGGGTCTTTCCGCTCCCACTCGCGGAGGCGAAAGGGAGCCTCTTCAGCGCCCAGATCAACGCGACCGCCCCGTTCCTCCAGGTCGCCGGGGGCAGTACCGCTCCGGTCCCGCGGGCAGGGTCCCTCACGGTCCCCCTCAGAGGCACGCTCACCTACTGGCCACTCCCCTCGAACCTGGCCAACCTGCATCCTGGAGACGAGGTCCCTTACCAGGCGAAGCTCAAGCTCGCGCTGCAGACACCCCCGAACCAGCGGCTGGACCTGCCCGAACTCACCTACCACGGCAAGATCCCCATCCTGGCTCCTCCGCAAGTGAGCATCAAGAGCGTGAGCTGGCCGACGTTCTCCTGGGAGAGGGTGAGTGGGACCGTGACGCTCGGGATCACGAACATGAACAGGTTCTCCATCGGTCCGGGAAGCGCTTCGGGAGAGCTGATCCTCAGGAAGCAGGCGTTCATGAGCGACGACAAGGAGCTCGCCAGCCTGTCGGCGGGCATGCCCGGCATGATTGCCGGCCACCACACGGGTGACCTCGGAATCACCGTATCCTTCAAGCCCGAAGACCTCTTCGACCTCGGGACTTGGGCCGGGCTCGTGGTCGCCCTCGTGGACAACCACCAGTTCCGCGCACGGGGAAAAATCTCGGCCCAAACCTCCTATATCCCGGTCGAGCTGAAGTTCGATTCGCAATGAGGCGCGCGCTCTAGAGCGGCAGCCCCAGCTCCCTGACCTGCCGCCGGACGTCTTCCAGCTTGGCCGGGCTCCCGATGTCGGCCCAGTACCACTCATCGGCCCGAAACGACTGGATTCTCTCACCGTGTCCAGCCAGGCGGAGATACGCGCGGATGATGGGGAAGGCTTTTCCCTCGCTCATCCGCGGAAAGATCTCCGGCGAGATGACATGGACGCCGGTGAACGCGAGGCGCTCGGCGCGCTCGACCGGAGCTCCTGCCCACAGTCGCGTGTTCTCGCCCACCGATTCCCAGCCACAGAGCTGTCCCCGCCCATCGAACAAGAGATAGCGACGGCTCGTCTTCGCCTGGACCGCCAGCGTGGCCAGCGCCGGCCGGGCGAGGTGGAACCGATACATCCGGCCCAGATCGATGTCGGTCACCACGTCGACGTTGTGCAGAAAGAACGGGGTGCCGTCGTCGAAGAAATGGGCGACCTTCTTCAGGCTGCCGCCGGTGTCCAGGAGCTCGGCCTCGCGCGACACCTCGATGCGGATCCCGAACTGCCGCTTGGACTCCAGGAAGTCCACGATCATCTCGGCCAGATGAAACACATTGACGACGATCTCGTCGACTCCGGCTTCGAGGAGCCGCCGGATCACGATCTCCAGCATCGGCACCCCGTTGAGCTCGATCAGCGCCTTGGGACAGTGGTCGGTGAGGGGCCGGAGCCGGCTCCCGACGCCGGCGGCGAGGATCATCGCCTTCATGGCGACGGCGCCGTCACGTGGCGGTCTCGATTCCCAGATGCCGGATCTCGACGTTCACCTCGTATTTCTGGCGGAGGTGGCGGGCCAGCAGCTCCGCACAATAGATGGACCGATGCCGCCCGCCGGTACACCCGAAGGCCACCATCAGGTCCGTGAAGTTCCGGCTCCGATAGTTCTCGACCGACTGATCGATCAGCCCGTAGACGTGGTTCATGAAGCGCCGGACCTCGGACTGGGTCTCGAGAAAGGCGATCACCTCCGAGTCGGTGCCGGTGAGCCTGGCGAACTGGGCGTATCTCCCGGGGTTCGGCAAGGCGCGACAGTCGAACACGTACCCGCCCCCATGTCCCTTGTCGTCGCGCGGCAGGCCGCTGCGATACGAAAAGCTCTGTATCCGCACGGTCAGCTTCAGCTCCGCGTCCCCGAACTGGCGCAGGTAGGTGGAGCCCACCAGGCGCCGGAAGACCTCCATCAGCTCGGGCAGCGCCACCGGGAGCTCGACCGTGCGCAGAAGAAACTCGAGATTGCCGACGGCGTAGGGAATGCTCTGGAGAAAGTGCGTCTTGCGTTCGTAGAAGCCCCGCAGGCCGTAGGCGCCCATCGCCTGCATGATGCGGATGTAGACGTACCCGTAGTAGTAGCGGAGGAACTCTTCGCGGGCCAACGGGATCAAGGCCGCGGCCGCCGCCAGGTACCGGTCGAGGAGCGTGTCCCGCAGGTCGGGCGGCAGATCGGCTTTGGCGTCGAACAGGAGCGAGGCGATGTCGTACTGGAGCGCACCCCGGCGGCCTCCCTGGTAGTCGATGAAGCAAGGCGCCCCGTCCTTGAGCATGATGTTTCGCGATTGAAAGTCGCGATAGAGGAAGAAATCCCGGTCGGCCGCCAGGAGAAAATCCATGAGTCGCTCGAAGTCGTCTTCGAGCGCCTGCTCGTTGAAGGGGATCTGGGCCAGCCGCAGGAAGTAGTACTTGAAGTAGTTCAGATCCCACGCCATCGATTGCCGGTCGAAACTGGGCCGGGGATAGCAGACCTGGTAGTTCAGCGTCCTTCCGGCCACGATCTGGAACTGCGGCAGCAGCTCGACCACCCGCTCGTAGATGTCGACGACGCGCCCGGATGGGCCGACCCTGGTTCGGTTCTCCGAAAGGTACTGGAACAGCGTCGTATCCCCCAGGTCTTCTTCCAGATAGATGCCGCGGGCCGGGTCGTCCGCGTAGATCTCGGGCACGGGAAGGCCCGATCGGCGAAAATGCCTCGAGAACGCGAGGAAGGCCGTATTCTCCTGCCGATCGGGGCCGGCGACGCCGATGACGCTGCGGGTCCCGGTGGTCAGGCGATAGAGGCTCCGCCCCGAGCCGTCGCCCTTCAAAGCGGAGATGGTCTGGACGGGCTCTCCGAAGTGACTCTCGAAGAATTGCCTGAGTGAGTCGTCCATCCACGCCTGGCGTTCCCGCGCCTGGCCCCGGCTCGGCCGGGATCCTGGGGGGGAGTGGCCGCCCGTATTCTACCCCGGCCGGGGGGCGGCGACCGAGGAGCGTCGGCCCCGGGTGATCGGCCCCGGCCGGCCCGGGGTCCCGGGGGCCAGGACACCCGCTCGATCATGATCGGTGCCCGGGGGTCGTGAGAGAGGCGAGCAGGTCGGTGAGGGGCTCGCCGGTGGCGAGGCCGTTCACGCTCCGGATGACGCGCTCAACCTGCTCGGAGGGCAGGGCGAGGACCGCGTTGCCGCGAAACTTGGCCTCCACTTCCCCGCGCGTCAGGGGGAGGTCGGGACCGCCCCGCGGGCGATCCTGACGATCGTGGACGCGCCGCCCGTCGGCGAGGGTCATCTCCACGTCACCGACGAACTGACGCGGATAATCGATCGTCGGATCCAGCTCGTAGGTGACCCGCTGGGCCAGGCCGAGCACGGCCGGGTCGCGGACCGCCTCGTCGGTGAACTCCGCGAGCCCCGCCCGGCCCTTGACCAGGATCACGGCCAGCAGGTACGGGAGGCTGAACTTCGCCGCGTACCCGTTCGGCGGCGCGTGCTTGGCCGCCAGCGGCTCCCAGAGTCGAGGCACGGGCCCGGCCGCGGTGCGGCAGCGGATGCCGGCGACCTCGTCGGGACGGACGCGGTGGCGCTCGCGCAACCGGAGGGCGACGTCCATGTACGGCTGGGCGATCGATCCGCAGGGATAGGGCTTGAGGGTGAGCTGCTCGAGCTCCCAGGCGCGGCCGAGGCTCTCGACCAGCTCGCGCAGCCGGCCGGCGTCGTGACCGCCGGCGAACGCCTGGTACAGGCCGTGCGGGCCTTCGAAGACGGTCGCGGGCCCGCTGAAGCCCGACCGGGCCAGCAGCGTGGCGACGACGCCGCCGTGGGCGGCCCAGCCGGGGTGGAGCCGCTTCGTCCACGAGCCATCGGTCAGGTACTCGATGATCCCGCTGGCCTGGCTTCCGCAGATCCCGAAGGCGTGGACGAGCTGGTCTTCGGACAGCCCGAAGAGCTTCCCGGCGGCGGCGGCCGCGGCGAAGGTCCCGGCGATGGCGGTGGGGTGGAAGTGGCGGGCGTGGAGCGCGCCGGGGACCGTCAGGCCGACACGACACATCACCTCGACGCCGGCGATCAGCGCCTCGAGGACCGTCCGTCCGCTGGCCCCCACGGCCTCGCCCACCGCCAGCGCCGTGGTGACGGCGACACAGCCCGTGTGGACGATGGCGTCCTCCCGCGTGTCGTCGAAGTCGAGACCGTGGGCGAGGGTGGCGTTGGCGAGGACCGCATTGGCCGCCGCCACCTTCGCCGCGCTGCCGAGCAGCGTGCTCTCGGGCGGTCCTCCCAAGCGCTCCGCGACCCCGCGAACCGCGCGTCCGAAGTCTTCCCCGGAAGCGGCCAGGGAGTTGCCGAGCGTGTCGAGGGCGAGCAGCATCGCCTGGGTCGCGACCGGGTCCGGGACCTCGTCCAGCGCGAGGCCGACGACGAAGCGGGCGAAGTGCCTGGCCGCAGTCGGCTGCGTCACGGTGAGCCTGTTCTACCGGCGGCGGATGCCCATGTCAACCGAGGGCTCCCGGCCGCGACGTGCCGCGCGAGGCGCGTCTTGGCCTCGCCCCCGCGGTGTGCGAGAATCAGCGCCCGACCACCAGAGGGACGCATCGTGAGCGCGGAGACGGGAGACGCGGGGGGAAGACCGGGCGACGCGCGCCGGGGCGAGCTGGCGATCGCCGCCGTCCTGGTGGTGCTCGCTGTCGTGATCGTCGCCCTGGCCCGGCGGATCGAGCCCGGGGTCCTGACCGACCCGCTCGGCTCCCGGGCCTTCCCCCTGGCGCTCGGGGCGGCGATCGGCCTCTGTGGACTCCTGCTGGCCGCGACGACACTCGCGCCTGGCAGATTCGCCGGCGGGGCGCCGGTGTTCGTCGAGGACGGACCCGTCGACGAGCCGGCGGCCCCCTTGCTCGGCCGTCTGGTCGCGGCGGTCGTCCTCACCGCCGCCTACGTGGCGGCCTTCGAGCCCCTCGGCTACCTGCTCGCCACGCCCGCCTACGTGGCAGCCATTCTCCTCGTCCAGGGCGGAAGCTCGCTCCGGGCCTTCGCGGCGGCACCGCTGCTGGTCACGGGCGCGTTCTACGCCGCGTTCCGTTTCGGGCTGTTGATCCCGGTGCCTGACGGCGTGCTGGAGCGGTGGCTCCCGTGGTGATCGGCCCGGGCCGGGGCCCGGCGCATCTCGGCGCCCTATGACCGTGCTGGAAGGTCTGGGCGCCGGGTTCATGAGCGCCTTCGAGGGCGCGCGCTTCCTCGCCATGGTGGCCGGGGTGGCCTGGGGAGTCATCGGCGGCGCCATCCCGGGCATCAGCGGAGCCGTCGCGATGGCCCTCGCGCTGCCGTTCACGTTCGCCCTCGACGCCACGACTGCTCTCTGCATGCTCGCGGGCGTGTGGGCCGGAGCCAACTACGGCGGCTCGATCCCGGCTATCCTCATGCGGATCCCCGGCACCCCGGCCTCGGCGGCCTGCCTCATGGATGGCTACGAGCTGACCCGCCAGGGCCGGGCGGCCAAGGCGCTCGGCGTCTCGCTGGTCTGCGGCACGATCGGCGGCGTCGCGAGCATCGTGGTGCTGATCGCCATGGTCCTGCCCCTGGGCGAGGTGGTCCTCCATTTCGGGTCGCCGGAGACCTTCGCCCTGGCGGTCTTCGCCCTCACCCTGCTGGCCGGCCTGGCGGAGGCGAGCTTCCTCAAGGGGCTGGCGTCGGGCCTCTTCGGGCTGCTGCTCACGACGGTCGGGCTCGACAGCCTCACCGGCTCGCTCCGCTTCACGTTCGGGCGGACCGAGCTGATGACCGGCGTCGACGTGGTGGCCGCGATGGTGGGTCTCTTCGCGGTGTCGGAGATGTTCCACCGCATCGCTCACCCGGAGGACGTCCCGGACGTCATGGTCGGCCGGGCCTACACCGCCTTCCCGACCCTCGCCGAGCTGCGTGAGCTGTGGCCGGCGACCTTGATCGGCACGATCGTGGGCCTGATCGTGGGCGTCATGCCGGGGGCGGGGGCGACGGCATCCTCGTTCGTGGCCTACAACGAGGCCCGGCGCTGGTCGAAGCACCCGGAGCTGTTCGGGAAGGGCTCGATGGAAGGCGTGGCCGCGCCGGAGACGGCCAACAACGCGGTGCAGGGCGGGGATCTGGTGCCGACGCTGGCCCTCGGCATCCCGGGCTCGAACTCGGCCGCGATCATGCTGGCCGCTCTGATCCTCCACGGCATCCAGCCCGGGCCGTTTCTGCTCTCCAAGCACGGCCAGCTCGTCTACACGCTCTTCGCCGGACTCCTGATCGTCAACGTCCTCATGATCCCGGTCGGCCTGGTGATCCTGCGGCTGTGCCTCCTCGCCCTGCGCCTGGCCCCGCCGGTGCTGGTGGCGGCGGTGCTCGCCCTGTGCGTGATCGGCACCTACGCCTCCGAGCTCACCATCGTCAATCCCTGGACCATGCTCGTCTTCGGCATACTGGGGTATGGCATGCGCCTCTCCGGATTCTCGGCGGCGGCGATGGTGCTCGGCATGGTGCTCGGCGTGATGGCCGAGAGCGAGCTGCGCCGGTCCCTCATCATCTCCCACGGGAGCTGGACGATCTTCCTGACGCGCCCGATCACGGCCGCGCTTCTCTTCCTGACGGTGGGCGTCCTGGTCTATCCTGTCGTCTTCGGCGTCCTGCGGCGCCGGCGCGCCCGGCGCGCGGTGACCGCCCCACCCATCGCCTGAGCTGCACGACGAACAAGGAGGCTCGAGACATGGGCAAGCGCTCGATGGCTCTCGGAACCCTGGGGGGACTCGTGCTGGCCGCCCTCGCCGTCCTCGGCGGCCCGGAGGCGGCCTGGGCGCAGGCGCGCGACTTCCCGACCCGCCCCATCGTCTTCGTCGTCGGCTTCGCCCCGGGCGGCGGGGCGGACGTCTTCGCGCGCGCGCTGGCCGATGCGGCCAAGACCGTGCTGCCGCAGCCGATCGCGGTGGAGAATCGGCCCGGGGCCGGCGGGACCGCCGCCGCGGCGTACGCCGCCGGGCGGCCGGCCGACGGCCACACGATCCTCTTCGCGCATGCCGGCTCCTCGATCATCACGCCGCTCATCACCAACCAGCCGTCCCTCAAATGGGACGCCTTCGAGCCGGTGGCCCGGATCCACGCCGAGGAGGAGTGGCTCCTCGTTCAGCCCGACGCGGCCTGGCAGTCGATCGACCAGCTCGTCACCCACGCCAAGGCCAACCCGAAGAAGGTGCGGGTGGCCGGCTCGGCGATCGGCGGGATCGACAGCTTCGTGGTGCTGTCGTGGAAGCAGGCGGCCGGCATCGACGTCGAGTACATCCCCCACGAAGGCGGCGGCCCGGCCACCCTGGCCTTCCTCGGGAAGAACGCCGAGGTGCTCGTCGGAAACGTCTCCGAGGTGGCCCAGCACATCGAGGCCAAGAAGATGGTGCCGGTGGCGGTGGCCAGCGAGAAGCGCAGCCCGATCTTCCCCGAGGTGCCGACGCTCCGGGAAAAGGGCTGGGAGGTGGTGCTGGTCCAGTGGCGCAGCGTGCTGGCACCGAAGGGGACGCCGGCGCCGCGGGTCGCGGCGCTGGCCGAGGCCTTCCAGAAGGCCATGGGCGCCGGCTCCTGGAAGACATTCAACCGGAACGCGAAGGCGGTCGACGCGTTCCTGGGGCCCGCCGACTTCCGGAAGTTCCTGGCGGCCGAGGAGGAGCGCTTCATGAGGATCATCGACCAGCTCGGGTTGCGGAAGAAGTAGTTGGCCGGCCTCTCGCCGACCCAGATCGGCTTCGCCGCGTCCTCGGGCCGGGTCGAGCGGTACTTTCCGCTGGCTCGCCGGCACCGGGTCGGCTGGCTCGAGTTCTCCTGTCAGAACCCCGTCAACTTTCCCCAGACCTTCGACCGGGCCCGCGCCCGACGGGTGCGGGGCCTGGTCGAACGCTCAGGGATCCGCTGCGGCCTGCACTCGGCGTCCTTCGTGAACACCGCCGAGATCATGCCGACCGTGCGGAAGGCGGCCGAGGCCCACCTCCGGGAGTACGTCGATCTCACCGCGGCCCTCGGCTGCGAGTACCTGGTCGTCCACTGCGGCTTCCACTTCAGCGCGTATCTCGACCGGGTGCGGGCCGCGCTCTACGAGACGATGGCCCGCTGCGTCGAGTACGGTGAGCGTCGGCGAGTCCCGCTGGTGATCGAGAACATGAACCGGCTGCCCGGGGACTCCGAGTTCCAGTATCTCGGGGTGACGGTCGAAGAGCTCCAGGCACTGTTCCGCCGGATCCGCTCGCCCTACCTGGGCCTCGCCCTCGACGTCGCCCACTGCGAGCTGCTGCCCGGCGGCACCGTCCCGTTCGTCCGCGCCCTCCGGGATCGCATCCAGTCCGTCCAGCTCTCCGACAACCGGGGGCGGATCGACGAGCATCTGGCCCTCGGTGAGGGGACGATCCGGTTCCCCCGGGTGCTGGGCGCCCTCGCCCGAATCGGCTTCGCGGGGCCGCTGATCATCGAGCTGTCCGATGTGGCGAAGAAGCTGCGCAGCCGGACCCGGCTACTCAAGCTGCTGGACCGGTCGGCGCCCCGGGGACGGTAGCGGCAACCGGCCGGAGCCCCGGGCGCTATTCCCTGTAATCCAGGCCGGCGGCCTCGAACTTCGGCCTGAGGACCGGGCGAGCCAGATAGGCGATGAACGTCCGCGCCACGTCCGACATCGCGCTCTTGGCGGCGAGCCCGGCCGAGTAGGTCGTGACCTTCTGGAGCTCCTTCGGCAGCGGGCCGACCAGGGTGACTCCCTTGACCGGCAGGATCTCGCTGATCTGGTGCACGACCAGCTCGGCCTGACCCTTGACCACCGCCTCGGCAGCGAGCCCGCCGGGCCAGAGCAGCGCCTTGTCCTTCACGGCGTCGGCAATGCCCAGGCGCTGGAGCACGCCCGCGAAGTGGATGCCGCTGGTGCCTCCGCTGGCCGGATCGATGTACACGAAGGACTTCACCGCCAGGAGGGTCTGCTTGAGGGCCTCGGGTGTGGAGATGTCCGGGCGCGGCGCGCCCTCCTTGACGCCGACGCCGATGGCCGTGCGCGCGAGGTCGGTGCGCGTGCCCGGGACGACGAGCCCCTGGCGGGCCAGGTCGTCGATGGCCACGTCGCTCAGGATGAAGACGTCGGCCGGCTCCCCGGCGGCCGCCTTCTGCCGCAGCGCGCCGACGGTGCCGGCCGTGATCAGCACGGTGTGCCCGGTCTCCTGCCGGAACGCCTCGGCGAGCTCGGTGATCATGGTCTTCATGGCGCCGGCGCTGAAGACGCGGATCTCGGCCGCCTCTGTCCCGCTGGCCAGCCCGGCCAGGACGGCCAGGCTGGTCGCCAGGCAGCCGGTCCGGAGGATGCCCCCCGGTCGCCGCGCGCCGCTCACGGCAGCGACACGACCCGTGACCATGGCTTGCCCCCCCTTCCGGACGCGAACAGGTCCGCGTTCGACGCGGTGACGGCGCGGGGAAGTGGCGTGACCATAGGGGACGAAGACGGCGCCCTCAAGCTGGCCCGGGCGGTATGTTGCGGGTCGACGCCGATCAATCTCATGCGTCCGTCACGCGGAAGACCTGGTCGTGCCGGCGAACGCGCTCTTGGACCTTGAGGGCCACCTCGGCCCCGCGCTGCGCCTGCTCCACGGCCTGGTGCTCGACCTGAAGCGACTCCACGGGCTGAGCAAAGTCGGTCGTGTGGCCGCGGATCCGGATCTGGTCGCCGACCCGGAGGTCACCGTCGGTCAGATGCACCACCGCGACACCGAGGTGGGCGTAGTAGCCGGTGATCGTGCCGACCTTTTCTTCCATGGCTCGGTCACCCCCTCGATCGCCGAATCAGGCCGGATGCTCAGGCATGGGAGAGCCCTTTGCGGAGGGCGCGCCAGACTTTCTCGGGCGTCAGCGGCATGTCGAGGTGCGTGATCCCGAGGGGCCCCAGCGCGTCCACCACCGCGTTGACGATCGCCGGTGGCACCCCGATGCAGCCGGCCTCGCCGATGCCCTTGGCGCCGAGCGGATTTCGCGGCGAAGGGGTGACCGTCTTGGCGAGGAGCGGCTCCGGCACGTCGTCGGCGTGGGGCAGCGCGTAGTCCATCAGTGTGCCCGTCAGGAGCTGGCCGGTCTCCTCGTAGACGATTTGCTCGAGGAAGACCTGGCCGTACCCCTGAGCGAAGGCGCCGTGGAGCTGGCCCTCGGCCAGCAGCGGGTTCACGATGGTGCCGCCGTCGTCCACCCAGACGAGCTTCTCCAGCGCGATGCGCCCCGTCTCCTGGACGACCGCCACCACTGCCACCACGGTCCCGAAGCTCCACATCTCGCCCTCGGCCTGGAAGAAGACCGTCGCGTCGAGGCCGGGGAGAAGGCCGGCCGCCGCCGGCCGGGGCCGGTGGGCGGCCTCCGCCACCTGCTTCCAGCTCACGTGCCGCGCGGGTACCCCCGCGACCTGGAAGCCGCCGGGCACGGGGCGCACGTCGTCGGACGCGGCCTCGAGCAGCGCGGCCGCCAGACGCCGCCCCTTTTCCCGTACCTCGAGGGCCGCCGTGGCCAGGGCTCCGCCGCCGAGCGCGGTGCTGCGGCTTCCGAAGGTCCCGAAGCCCTGCGGTGCCGAGCGGGTGTCGCCGTGCAGGACGACGATCTCGTCCGGCCGGACCCCGAGGAAGTCGGCGACGACCTGGGCGAACGTCGTCTCGTGCCCCTGGCCGTGCGGGCTCGAGCCCGTCACCGCCGTGACCGCGCCCGTCCGCTCCACCCGCACGCTCCCGCTCTCCCAGCCGAGCGCCGAGGGCTCGATGTAGCTGGACAACCCGATCCCGCGGATCTCGCCGCGGGCGCGTGCCGCCGCCTGCTCGGCCCGGAGCCGCGGATAGTCCGCCAGCTCCAGCGCCCGGTCCAGGGCCCGCGCGTACTCGCCGGAGTCGTACACCTGGCCGGTCGCAGTCCTGAAGGGGAAGCGGTCGGGCGGAATGAAGTTCCGTCGCCGGAGGTCCGCCGGATCCATCCCGAGCGCGCGGGCGGCCTCGTCCATCAGCCGCTCGATCAGGAACGCCGCCTCCGGCCGTCCCGCCCCGCGGTAGGCGCCGATGGGCGCGGTGGTGGTGAAGGCCGCCGTCGCCTCGATCTCGCACGCCGGAACCACGTAAGCCCCGGGGAGCAGGCGGGCATGGTTCCAGGGCGAGATCGCCGCGCTGTTGACGAGCGAGCTGCCCAGCGGATAGACGACTCGCCCCCGTAACCCCGCGATGCGGCCCTCGGCCGTCACCGCCAGCTCGCCCTCCGCGACGCCGCCCCGGCCGTGGTTGGTCGTGAGGAGGTCCTCGCTGCGCGTCGACACCCACTTCACCGGTCGGCCCAATCGCATCGAAAGGTATGCCACCAGGACGTCCTCGCGATACGGCGCCGTCTTGACGCCGAAGCCGCCACCTACCTCGGGGGCGATGGCGCGGACGCGGGACTCCGGGATGCCGAGGATCCGGGCGATCTCGGCCCGGACGGCGAACGGGGCCTGGGTCGAGCTCCAGAGGGTCAGCTCCTCCGTCGTCGGGTCGAACGAGGCCAGGATCCCCCGAGGCTCCAGGGCCACCGCGGCCAGCCGCTGCTGCATGACGCGGAGCCTCACCACGCAGTGAGCGGAGGCGAAGGCGGCCGCCACATCGCCGTGCCGCCAGGTGTGGGTGAAGGCCCGGTTGTCCCGGAGCTCCGGGAAGAGCACCGGTGCGTCTGGGGCCAGGGCCGCTTCCGCGTCCGGGAGCGGGGGGAGCGGGTCGTACTCCACCTCGATCAGCTCGGCCGCGTCCCGCGCCCGGTACGGCGTGTCGGCGGCGACCGCCGCCACCGGCACGCCGGCCGCCCGCACGAAGTCGTGGGCCAGGATCGGGTGGGGGGGGACCTTCATGTCCGGAAAGACCCGGTTGACCGGCATCGGGCCCAGATGGCGCACTTCGGCGCCGGTGATGACGGCAACGACGCCGGGAGCCGCGGCGGCCGCGCTCGGGTCGAGCCGCCGGATTCGCGCATGAGCGTGGACGCACCGGAGGAACGCCACGTGGACGAGCCCGGGAGGCTGGAAGTCATCCACGTAGCGCCCGGCCCCGATGAGCAGCCGGCGGTCCTCCACGCGCTTCAGTGGACGCCCGATCCAGCGACTGTCGCTCGTCTCGGCCATCGCGGCGCCTAAACTAGCTGGGCGACGAAGGAGTGTCAAGGCGCCGTTGCCGCGGGGGCCTGTGCTGTCAGGCTTTTGGCGCCGCGGCCAGATGCCCGTCCGCTTCCCGAGCCCTCGGACGTGTAAGGTCCCGGGCGCCCGCGCCAGACCTCCTGGCACCTCTTTTGCACCGCCTCTCCACGTCCGGCCACGCGTGGGGGAGAAGGCGAATGACGATGCGAACGAGACGGCGAAGATCAGGCCCCGTCGCAACCGGGACCCGGCTGGTCCAGATCATCGTCACCCCGGGGTCCGGCAACGGTCGCGCTCTCACGACCGCGCTCCAGCTCCGCGAGGGGCTCCGGACGCGTGGGCATCAGACCAGGCTCGAGGCCCTGTCCGACCTCGACAGCCTCGGCCGCTGGACGGCGACCGCCGATCCGAACCTCTCGCTCCTGATCTGCGTCGGCGGCGACGGGACCCTGAGCGCGGCCGCCGCCGCCGCCGTGCGGCACTCCATCCCGTTCTTGCCGGTGCCGACGGGCTTCGGCAACCTCTTCGCGCGCGCGCTCGGGCTCACGAATCGCGTGGATCGCGCGCTCGACTTGCTCGAGCACGGGACGCTCGTCCAGGTGGACGTCGGCGTTCGGAATGGCGAGCTGTTTCTCTGTCAAGAAAGCTACGGATTGTTGTCGGAGATCCAGCATCGAGTGGAAGAGAGCGTCGCCCAGCCGCGGGCCCGCTGGCGGCGCTGTCTCGCATACTATCGGATGGCGCTGCGCTACCTCGGGGACGCGCCGCTGACGCCGCTGGAGGTGGTGGTGGACGGTCGCGTCGTGGCGAGAGATGCGGTCGTCGTCGCCGTGGCCAACGTCGAGACGTATGGCGCCTGGCTCAGGCTGACGCCCGACGCCTCCCCGGTCGACGGGCTCTTCGACGTGTTCACCATGAGCGGAGCGACCAAGCGGGCGGTCCTGGCGAGACTCCTCAAGCGGCAGCTCCGTCTTCCCGGAACGGAAGAGGGAACGCAGGTCTGCCGCGGTCGGCGCGTTTCGGTCACCGCCCCCCACCAGGCCCGGAACGAGCACGGGTTGATTCCGCGCGTGCTCCCCGTCCTGGTCCCCTCGGAAAAGGCCGAAGCTCTCACGCGAGACCTGGTCCGCGTCTACGCCCCCTCCCAGCCCGGTGCTCGCCGGGTAGCCTGAGCTCGGCCCGGCGGGGGTGTCGGACCCTCGGCAAGCTCTCCGACGGTGTGGAACTCCTGGAGTGCGAGGCCAGCAGTGAGCGCGGAGCGGCGGCTACGCGGCGGGTCGGAGTAATCAGCGGCCCATGACCCCAATCAGGGAATGCGTCGAGTCGCGTCCGAGCGGCGGCTTTTGCCGCCGCAACCCCTCCCTGGGGGGAGGTTTCGGAGGGCCCCCTCCGATGAACTACGCGGCGGCGCTCGGGCCTAGCGGTCCCGCGCCGATCTCTTCACGGACCCGAGACGCTCCGGTCTGCGGCGAGCGAGCCGCGGCCGGCGCGCGCGTGCCCAGTGAGCGGGTCGAACGCATGGCCATCAGGACCACGACCCCCACGGCGATCCACACGACCTGACGGGCCCGGCGGACGAGCGTGAAGGCCAGTCCGGCGGTGGCGGTGAAGCCGAGGACCCCGAAGGCCGCCGCATTGGCTCCTTCGAGCGGGCCCAGGCTGGCCGGCACGAAGAACGTGGCGAAGCGCACGCTGGACCACAGGGCTTCGACGACCGTGGCGATGACCAGCGACCCCGACAGCCCCAGACTGGCCAGTATGAGGAGCGCTTCCACCGTCCCGAGCATCCAGCCCACGAAGTGTGATCCGACCGACAGGAGAAAGCGCCGCCACTCGTAGCGATAGAAGCCGCGCAAGGCTTCGTCCAGCCGCTGCGCGTGATGGAGGCCGTTGCCGCCGATCGGCCCGAGCATACGGCCGGCCCTGGCGACCACCCCCGCCAGCTGCACGCCCAGGAAGCCCCCGACGGCGATCACCTCGACGACGAGCAGGTAGCCCATCGCGGTGAGGAGCGGCGACCCGATGGTCCCCACGGTCACGGCCGCCACGATCGCGACGGCGAGCAGCAGAACCTGGGCGATCACCTCCGCGGTCTTCGCGAGGATCAGCGACGGAATGCTTTCCTCGTAGGGAATCTCGAACCGCAGCAGCCAGGCCTTCATGGCCTCGCCCCCGACAGAGGCCAGGGCGGTGAGGACATTGACCGCCTCGCCCGCACATCGGGCGGCCAGCAGCTTGTGAAACGGCGCCCGGTCGCGCGGGAGGGTGTATTGCCACCCCAGCGTGTCGACCGCCAGGTTGACACCGAAGAGGAGGCATACGAGGCCGAACTGCCACCAGGTGATGCGGGCCAGGGCGGAGGCGACGGATTCGGCGCCCACGTAGTAGACGAGGACGAGGAGCCCCAGGGCGCCCCCGGCGACGAGGAGGGTTCGGAAGGCCCGCATTGGACATGCCAGGAGCAAGGAGCATGCCGGCGGTCGAAACTCCTGGACAAGGGGTCGCCCCGGTGCTATCATGCCTTTCCACATGTCAAACGGGTCGGCCGGGAGGGTCATGGGAAAGGCGCTGGTCCTGGGCGCCCTTCTGTCCCTGATCGGCTTTCTGATGCTGACAATCCTCGTCATCCTCCATGATTTCGACGGCGCGGACCGGCTGGCCCGCGCGGTCGTGCAGGAGCCGCGCCACCCGCTGTTCCGGTCTTCCATGGAGATGGCGTCGTTCCTGGGTGGCGAGCCCGGGCAGTTCGTGGTGGTCTGCTTCGGGTCCGTTCTGCTCTGGCGCCGGCGGGGGCGGTGGGGTCTCTGGTTGCCGATGGTCATGGCCGGAGCCGGGGTGCTCCAGCTCATGGCGAAGTGGGCCATCGATCGCCCCCGTCCCAACCTGGACGCCTGGGGTTTTCCGAGCGCCCACGTTCTGAGCCTGGTCGTTCTCTTTGGCTACATCGCGTATGTCGCCGGCACGTCGAGGGCGCGGCACCCGTGGCGGGGTCTCGGTGTGGCCGCCTGTGCGGCCGTCGTCGGGACCGTCGCGTACAGCCGGATGTATCTCGACGCGCACTGGCTTTCCGACGTCCTCGGCGGGTTCAGTATCGGTCTGGCGTACCTTCTCGGCGCCCTCTGGCTGATCCGATCGACCCCCGCCCTTCCGGAGGCGGCCGTCCGGGCCATGATGCCGGCGGGAAGCGAGGTCGACGACTTGCTGGATGGCGTCGCGACGGGGAAGTTGAGCGCCGAGTCTCTCGTTGCCGCCGCGACGGCCGGATCCTGACGAGCGCGGCGCCCCCTGATCTCTGATCGGCCCCCTCCGGGCTCTGCGCCTCGAGGACCGCGTATCCCCACCACCCGGGTCCGGACGGCCAGCGAGCGAGCCAGCGCTCTCCGTCAGAAGCGGACGCTCACCTGGACGGCCGCGAAGGGGCCGGAGCCGACGTCGATCCGGTTGTGGTCGCGGTCCGAGTAGCTTTCGCCCTCGAAGTAGAAGCGGTCGAAGGCATACCCGCCCGAGAGTCGGATTCCCACGTGCCGCAAGTCGAACCGCGCGCCCGCCGTGAGCCGCTTCTCGTAGTAGTAGAGCTTGTCGTCTTTGTTCTGGCGATCCGCGCGGAAGTAGCGGTCGTTGTCCCAGTCGAAGCCGACGTAGAAGCGTAACGGCCGGAAAGGGCGGTAGGTGATGCGCGCGCGGACTCTCCGGAGCGGGAAATATTGGGCCTCCAGCGTGAGCGGTTCGAGGGGCCGGTACTCGACCGACGTGAAGGGGAACCCGATGACGGCCTTGAAGCGCTCCGAGGGGGCGTACAGGTAGGCGAGTCCCGGAATCGGAAAGCCCCCCAGGATCTCCTGGTCGGTTGCGTAGATCAGGCTGAACAGCCACGCATTGGACTCCCGGTGGGGAACCCGCAGCATCCCGATGGCCCGCACGTACAGCTCGTCCTCGCTGGCGAACGGCTCGTCGCTGGCCGAGCCCACGGTCAGGAGCGCCCCGGCGATCCAGCCGTTGTCGAGCTGGTGGCGATAGCTGCCGCTGGCCCGCACGTCCCAGAGCTCCCCGGGAAAGCGCCCGCCCGTGTCGGGCAGGATCGCGCGGGTGTCGAGGTCCTGGAGGCTGACGTTGGCCGAGAGGGCCCATTCGTTGCGGGAGTCCTGGGACAGCGGGACCGAGAGGGAGAAGCTGTGCTCGGTGCGCTGCAGGTCCGTGGGCTGCCGTTCCACTCGCTCGCCCGAGTAGTAGGTGAGCCCGTACTCGGCGCGGGGGATCAGCTGCCCGAGCGTCGGGTCAACCCAGGACTGGATCTCCGACTGGGCCCTGGCCGACGTGGGGAGGGCGCCCAGCAGCAGCATGCCAAGGGCGAGCGCGCGGACCGGCTTGGCCGGAGACATGCGGGTTCTCCTTTCGCTG
>DASYQW010000108.1 GCA_036005065.1 Candidatus Methylomirabilota bacterium
GGCCCATGCGGAGTCCGCTCGACCTCGAGGCGATCCGACGCGCGCGCGGCGTCGACCTGGGCGTGTGGCCGCCCCGCTACGACCCCGGGTACCGGCCGGACCCCGACGCGGAGCACTGGCTGCCCGAGCTCGAGTGCGCGGAGCCGGCGGCGCGGGACGCGGTCATTCTGGAAAAGCTCCAGCATCAGGTCCGGTACGCGTGGGAGCGGAGCCCGTTCTACCGCCGCCGGTGGGAGGCGGCCGGCGCCTCGCCGGCCACGCTCCGGAACCTGGACGATCTCGTCCGGTTCCCGGTCGTCCAGAAGGCCGACCTGCGCGAAGCCCAGGCGAGCCACCCGCCCTTCGGGGACTACCTCTGCATCGAGCCCCGCGAGGTGGCCCGGATCCACGGCACCAGCGGCACGACCGGCCGCCCTACCGTGTTCGGCTTCGGGTCCGAGGACTGGCGGCGCATCGGCGAGGCCCACGCCCGGGTCCTGTGGGGCGCCGGTCTCCGGCCGGGCGACCGGGTCCTCATCTGCTCCTTCTTCAGCCTCTACGTCGGCTCCTGGGGGGCCCTCGTCGGCGGCGAGCGGCTCGGGGCCACCATGTTCCCCTTCGGCGCCGGGGTGGCGGGCCAGACGCTCATGGCGGTCGCCTGGGCCCGCGACCTCCAGCCCACCGCCTTCTACGGCACCCCGTCGTACGCGCTCCACTTCGCCGAGACGGCTCGCCGGGAGGGGCTCGACCCGCGGGGCTTCGGCATCCGCAGGCTCTTCTTCTCGGGCGAGCCGGGGGCGGGGATCCCGGCCACCAAACGGCTCATCGAGGAGACGTTCGGCGGGATCTGCGTGGACATGGGCAGCACGGCCGAGATGACGCCCTGGATGTCGAACGCGGAGTGCCGGCATCGGACGGGGATGCATCTCTGGCAGGACCTGGTCTACACCGAGGTGTGCGACCCGGAGAGCTACCGGCCGGTCCCCTTCGGTCAGGAAGGGACGCCCGTCTATACGCACCTCGAGCGCACCTCCCAGCCGATGATCCGGTTCGTCTCCGGTGACCGCACCCGGTGGGTCGAGAGCCCGTGCCCCTGCGGCCGGACCTACCCGCGGCTTCCGGCCGGGATCTACGGGCGCTTCGACGACATGCTCATCGTCCGCGGCGAGAACATCTACCCGAGTGCGATCGAGGACACGCTGCGGGCGATCGAGGGCTTCGGCGGCGAGTTCCGCGTGATCGTGTCGCGCCGGGAGGCGATGGACGAGCTGCTGATCCGCGCCGAGTACGCGCCGAGCCACGGCGAGCCGGCGCGCGTCGAGGCCCTGCGGGGGACGATGCGCGAGCGGCTCCGCGCCCGGCTCGGCGTACGCCCCGTGATCGAGCTGGTGCCGCAGGGGACGCTGCCCCGCACCGAGTTCAAGGCCCGGCGGGTGATCGACGATCGGGAGGTCTATCGCACCCTGAAGGAGACCGGCGATGTTCGACCCTGAGGCGATCGAGCGGATCACGGCGACGCGCAAGGACTGGGAAGCGACCGAGCTGCGGGCCTTCCGCGACCGCCAGCCCGAAGCGCGGGACAGGTACACGACGGGCTCGGGCCTCCCCGTGCACCGCGTCTACACGCCCGAGGACATCGCCGGCACACCCTTCGACGAGATCGGGCTGCCGGGCCGTTACCCGTTCACCCGCGGGCCGTACCCGACGATGTATCGCGGCCGGCCGTGGACGATGCGGCAGATCGCGGGGTACGGCACCGGCGCCGACACCAACCGGCGCTTCCGTTACCTGATCGAGCAGGGCCAGACGGGGCTCTCGGTGGACTTCGACATGCCGACCCTGATGGGGTACGACTCGGACGACCCCCGGTCGCTCGGCGAGGTCGGCCGGGAAGGCGTCGCGGTCGACACCATCGAGGACCTGGACGCGCTCTTCGAGGGGATCGACCTCGAGCAGATCTCGGTGTCGATGACGATCAACCCGACCGCCTGGATCCTGCTGGCCATGTACGTGGCGGTGGCCCAGGCCCGCGGCCTCGACCTCGACCGCCTGTCGGGCACGGTCCAGGCCGACATCCTCAAGGAGTACATCGCCCAGAAGGAATGGATCTTCCCGATCCGGCCTTCCTTGCGGCTCGTCCGCGATCTGATCGTCTTCTGCGCCGAGCGCATGGCGCGCTACAACCCCATCAACATCAGCGGCTACCACATCTCGGAGGCGGGGGCGACGGCGGTGCAGGAGGTCGCCTTCACGATGGCGAACGCCATCGCCTACGTGGAGGAGGTGGCGCGGGCGGGGGTGCCGGTCGATGCCTTCGCGCCGCGGCTCGCGTTCTACTTCGTGGCCCAGGCCGACTTGTTCGAGGAGGTCGCCAAGTTCCGGGCGGCCCGGCGGGTCTGGGCCAAGATCATGCGGGAGCGGTTCGCCGCGACGAGGCCGGAGTCGATGCGGCTGCGCTTTCACTGCCAGACGGCGGCCGCCACCCTGACCAGGGCCCAGCCCCACAACAACATCGTCCGTACCGCGCTCCAGGCGCTGGCCGCGGTCCTGGGCGGCGCCCAGTCGCTCCACACCAACGGCCTCGACGAGGCCTACGCGATCCCCTCGGAGCAGGCGATGAAGATCGCGCTCCGGACCCAGCAGATCCTGGCCGAGGAGACGCGGGTGACCAGCGTCGTCGACCCCCTCGGCGGCTCCTACTACGTGGAGGCGCTCACCAACCGGCTGGAGGCCGAGGTCTTCGCGATCCTCGCCAAGGTGGATGCCATGGGCGGGACCATCCGGGCCATCGAGGAGGGATACTTCCAGCGCGAGATCGCGGAGGCGGCCTACGAGTTCGCCCGCCGCAAGGCGTCCGGGGAGCAGCCGGTGATCGGCGTGAACCGGTACGTCGAGCCGCCCGAGCCGACCCCGCTCGA
>DASYQW010000109.1 GCA_036005065.1 Candidatus Methylomirabilota bacterium
GGTACATCCCGGCTCAGTGGGTCGTCCGCTACGCGGCGGCCAAGCCGTGGGTGCGGGGCATCGAGAAGAACAAGGCAGGAGAGCCGGTCCTCGAGGGCAACATCTACGTGGACATGCTCTCCCACCTCTACATCGTCGAAAGGGCCTGACGCCGACCCTCCCACCCTCTCCCCCCGACGGGGGAGAGGGTGGGGTGAGGGGGCGATGGGGTGAGGGGGCGATGCCCCGCGCGGCGATCCTGGCCGTCGTGCGGGCAACCCCCGCCCCGCTCAGGGACCTCACGCGCGGTCTCGCGGGGGACGCGCTGGCCCGCCGGCCCACGGGGGACGATTGGTCGATGGGCCAGGGTTTCCGACACCCCCTCCGAAGTCAACTAGCGCTGGTACTTGGTCGGCTTCCGCCGTGGCGTGAAGAAGACCGGGCGCGGCATCCGGCCCACCGGGACCTCGATCAGTGCCGGACGATCCATCGCGACGGCTTCGCGGACGAGGTCTCCGACGTCGGTCGGCTCCTTGGTGCGCAGGCCCACGGCGCCGTAGGCCTCGGCCAGGCGGACGAAGTCCGGGTTGTGGAGCTCGGACCCGACGCTCCCGCCCCACGCCTCGTCCAAGTCGCGGGCGACATTGCCGTAGGCCTGGTCGTTGAAGACCACCGCGATCACGTTGATCCCGTACTGGACGGCGGTGGCGAGCTCCTGCGCATTGTAGAGGAAGCCGCCATCGCCGCAGAGCGCGACGACCGGGCGGTCGGGGCAGCCCACCTTGGCGCCCAGCGCGGTCGGGTAGGCGTAGCCGAGGTTCCCCGAGTAGGAGGAGGTGAGGAACGTCCGCGGCTCGTACACGGGCCAGAAGCGGTTCGCGTAGTACCCGATCTGGGTCATGTCCGAGACGACGATCGCCCCGTCGGGGATTCCGGCGCGGAGGCTTTTCAGGATCGACGCCTGCGGCTCCTGCTGGGCGGCCAGAAGCTCGGCCCGGACGGCCTCTCGCTCGGCCGCGCGCGAGGGACGGGGGGGCCCGCCGGCCCGGAGGCGAGCGAGCAGGGCCTCCAGCGTCGCCCGGGCGTCGCCGACCAGGCCGAAGCTCTTCTCGTGATTTCGCCCGATCTCCTCCGGGTCGATGTCGATGTGGATCACCTGCTGCTCGGGCTTGAGGGAGGCGATGGCCAGCCGGGTGCCGACCGCCAGCAGGACGTCCGCCGCCTCCACGTGGGCCCGGAGCGGTCCCGCGTGCCACAGGGCGGCCCCGAGCGAGAGGTCGCTCCGGTCGTCGACCGCGCCCTTCCCCTCGGAGGACTGGGCCACGCCCGCCTGGAGGTGGCCGGCCACCGCCGCCAGAGGTTCATGGGCCCCCGAAAGATGGACGCCGCCACCCGCGTAGATGACGGGGCGGGCGGCGGCGAGGAGCATCCGCGCCGCCTGGTCGACGGAGGCCGGGTCGGCCGCGGGCCGGGCGGGCCGGGCCGGCGGCAGCAGCTCGGCCTCGGCCTCCTCCTCCAGCGTGTCGGGCGGCATCTCGATCTCGACCGGACGCGGGCGGCCCGTCTTGAGCTGGGCCACCGCCGCGTGGACGGCGGCCGGGATCTCGGCGACCTCGAGGATGCGCTTCCGCCACTTGGTCACCGGCGCGATGGCGTCGAGCTGGTCGTCCACCTCGTGGAGGACGCCGATCCGCTTGCCGAGCTGGTGCCGCGGCACCTGGCCGGCGATCATGAGGACCGGTGACGAGGCGGCGTAGGCCGTGCTCAACCCGGCGGCGGCGTTGAGGAGGCCGGGACCCGGGACGACGAGCGCGGTCCCGAAGCCGCCGCTCGCCCGCGCGTATCCGTCGGCCATGTAGCCCGTGGCCTGCTCGTGCCGCGTGACGACGAAGCGCATCCCCGGCTCGTCACGGAGCGCGGCCACCGCTCCGTAGAGCTGCACCCCCGGCAGACCGAACACCACCCGGACGCCTTCACGGCCGAGCTGCTTCACCAGAGCCTCGCCGCCGGTCATCCGAGCCATCGCGCGCGCTCCTCTCCTCGCTTCGTTCTCAGCCCGCAACGCGGCGGACGATGAGCTCGCGGTGATGGTCGGGGTCGCCGTACATCGCCTCGAGCGCCTTGGCGCGCTTCATGTAGAGGTGGAGGTCGTACTCCCAGGTGAACCCGATCCCCCCGTGCACCTGGATCGCCTCGCCGCACACCTTCCGGGCCGCTTCGCTCACGTAGGCCTTGGCCACCGAGGCGGCGATCGCCCGGTCCTCGGCGGCGGCGTCCAGCGCCCACGCCGCGTAGTACGTGGCCGCGTGCGCGTTCTCCACCTCGAGCAGCATCTCGGCGCACTTGTGCCGGATGGCCTGGAAGGAGCCGATGGGCTGGCCGAACTGCTCGCGGACCCGGGCGTAGGCCACCGACATGTCGAGGCAGCGCCGGGCGGCTCCCAGCATCTCCGCCGCCGCGCCCACCGCCCCCCGCTGGAGGAGCCCCTCGAGCAGCGGCGCGGCCTCTCCGGGCCGCCCGAGCACCGCGTCCTCGGACACCGGGACGCTGTCGAGCCGGACGCTGGTCCAGCGCGTCCCCACGTCCATGCCCAGCACGGGCGCGAGCGCGAGGCCCGCCGCCGACGTCTCGACGACGAAGAGGGAGAGGCCCTCGGGAGCGCGCGCCGGCACCAGCAGGGCATCGGCGACGTGGGCCCAGGGGACGAAGGGCTTCGCCCCCGAGAGGAGATAGCGGCCCCGCATCCGCTCCGCCCGCGTCTCGACCGCCTCGGGCGCCCAGTCGAGCTGCCCGTCCAGGAGCGCGACGGTAGCCCGGGCGCTCCCGGTCGCGATCGCCGGGAGCCAGCGGCTCTGCTGGGCCGCGCTGCCGGCCTCGGCGATGGCGAGGCCGGCCAGCACCGTCGGGAAGTAGGGACCCGGGTAGGCCACGCGGCCCATCTCCTCGAGGACGATGGCCGTCTCCACCATCCCGAGCCCGCTTCCTCCGGCGGCCTCCGGCAGCGCCAGGCCGAGCCAGCCGAGCCCGGCCATGTCCTTCCACAACGCTTCGCTCTCCCCGCGTCCATCGTCCATGAGGGACCGGACGACCGCCGGCGGGCAGTGCTCGTCGAGGAAGGCGCGCGCCGCGTTCCGGAGGAGCTGCTGATCCACGCTGAACGAGAAGTCCACGGCCGCCTCCTCAGGTCCCCCGGTCGGCCCGGATGTCCTTGGGCAGCCGGAGGACGCGGTCGGCGATGACGTTCTTCTGGATCTCCGACGAGCCGGCGTAGATCGTGCCGGCCCGCGACCACAGGAAGGCCTGGGCCCAGGTGCCCGCCTCGCCGGAGGAGGTGTCGACGTCCAGGAACTCGTAGGGCACGCCGGCCATGAGCTGCCCCCACGGGCCCAGGACCTCCAGCGCCAGCTCGAGGTACCGCTTCTCGAACTCGCTGTAGGAGAGCTTGGTGATCGAGGAGGCCGGGCCGGGCGACTCCCCCTTCTGGAGGGCGGACAGGACCCGGAGCGCCGCGTACCGCTGGACCTCGAGCTCGGTGTAGATCCGGCCGATCCGGGCCCGGACGCGGGGGTCGTCGAGCAGCGGCCGCCCGCCGCGGGTGAGCGTCCGGGCCGCTTGAACGAGCTGACCGAAGGCCGCCTTGTACCGGGTCACCCGGGCCAGG
>DASYQW010000110.1 GCA_036005065.1 Candidatus Methylomirabilota bacterium
CCGGGCCGGCCTCGCCGAGATCGATCGCTTCGTCGCGGATTACCGGGCCGGCCGCCTGACGCTCTAGTCTCTTCGGAGGGGCCTCCGCGGCCCCCTCCGAGACCTCCCCCAGGACAGGTTGCGCCGGCAAAGCCGGCGCTCGGAGCGACCACCGACCCGCGGTGGCCAGACGAGCCTCGGCGCGCAATCGTTCCGACCGAGTGTGCCAGGGTGTCACGGGTGGCGTGTCATCTTGGCACGCGGCTCACCGAGTGGGGCGGGTCTGAACCCGTTCCAGTTTGAGAGTCAGGCTCTTAGCAACCTCACATTCCTGGCATTCGACCTGCACCTTTCTCCTGGCCCGCGGTCAGTCCGCAATTTCCACCTCACAGGGAGGCGCAGGCACGAGATGGCGAAGGTCATGGTCGTCGACGACGCCCTTTCCGAGCTGAAGATGATGGAGTCGATCCTGGCATCCGCCGGCCATCAGGTGGTCTCGTACGTGGACGGTATCGAGCTCGAGGACAAGATGGTCGCCGAGCGACCCGACGTCCTGCTCCTCGACGTCATCATGCCTGTCCGCAACGGGTACGAGATCCTCCGGGCCCTGAAGAAGGACGAGCGGACCAAGCACACTCCGGTCGTCCTGGTGACCTCGAAGAACCAGGAGAGCGACCGGGTCTGGGGGAAGCGCCAGGGCGCCGACGAGTACGTCCCGAAGCCCTTCACCCCCGAGCAGCTGCTGGCGGCGGTCCGCCGGTTCGTCCGGTAGGGGCGGAAGCGCCCACCCGCGATGAGCACCACCGTCCTCGACCCGCCCCGCACGTTGCGGGTGTGCCTCTTCCGGCTGTCGGGGGAGCTCCTCGCCCTGGACGTGCGGTGGGCGAGGGAGGTGGTCGTTCTCGAGGATCTGACCGCCGTGCCCCGGACCCCCGTTCACTTGGTGGGAGTCGCCAACCTCCGGGGTCACATCCTCCCCATCCTGGACATCCGGCCGCTTCTCGGGCTGGCGCCCGGACGAACCGGTCGCGGGAGCAGGGCGCTGGTGATCGAGGCCGCCTCCTTTCAGGTGGCCGTCGCCATCGACGAGATCCTGGGCCTCACCTCCATCGCGGAGCTCATCCCGCTGGGAGAGGCGGCGCGGCGGGAGTTCGGCGAATTCGGCCTGGGCCTCCTCGAGCGAGAGGACGGCCTCGCCACGCTGCTCGACGCCCCGAAGATCCTGGAAGCCCTCCGTGTCGGCGCAAGCGGAAAGGGAGACTGAGATGAAACGGCGAGCGTTTCTCGGTGTTCTCACCCGAGGTATCGCGGGCGGCCTTCTCGTCGGCGACCGGGCGGCCGCCTGGGCCCAGACGGCCATGACTCCGGGCGCGACGGCCCCCAAGGGTCCCCCGGAGGCTGCGACCGCCAGTGCTCCCGGCGTGACGCCGAAGGAGCTCAAGATCGGGATGAGCGCGGCGTTCAAGGGGACCGCGGCCGGGCTGGGGACCGAGTTCTACCGTGGCGCTCAGGCGTACTACCAGGAGGTCAACGCCAAGGGCGGGGTCCATGGCCGCTCCATCACCGTGGTGGCCCTCGACGACGGCTACGAGCCCATCCCGTGCATCAAGAACACGATCCAGCTCGTGGAGAAGGAGGGCGCGTTCTTCCTCTCCAACTATGTGGGGACGCCGACCCTGACCCGCGCGCTGCCGGTGATCAAGCGCTACGGCGACGTCATCCTGGTCGGGAACTTCACCGGGGCCCAGCCCCAGCGCGAGGCCCCCTATGTCGAGCACGTGTTCAACATCCGCGCCTCGTATCGGCAGGAGATGATGGCGCTGGTCGAGCGCTTCTGGCAGCAGGGCGCTCGGCGGTTCGGCGTGTACTACCAGATCGACGCCTACGGGCGGAGCGGCACGGATGGCGTGGCCCGTGGGCTCGCCCTCAAGGGCGCCAAGATCGCGGCCGAGGCCACCTATCAGCGGGGCGCGAAGTTCGAAGACGACATGACTCCGGCGGCCAAGGCGCTCCGCGAGGCGGGCGTCGACGTGGTCCTCTGTACCGGCGCCTACCAGGGCTGCGGCGCCTTCGTCAAGTCCGCCCGCGACCTGGGCTGGAACGTCCCCATCTCCAACGTGTCGTTCGTCGGCTCGGACGCCATGCTGAGCCTGCTGGTGAAGCACGGACAGACGACGGGTCGCGATTACACGCGGGCCCTCGTCAACTCGCAGGTGGTGCCGAGCTACGACGACCTGAGCCTGCCCGGTGTCGCCGAGTACCGCGCCCTCATGGACAAGTACTCGCCCGGGGTACCGGAGGCTCTCCGCGACCCCAAGTATCCGCCCCAGCGCCTGAGCTTCATCAGTCTCGAGGGGTTCGTGAACGCCAAGGTGATCGTCGAGGGACTGCGCCGGGCGGGGGTGAACCCGACGCGGGCGGGGCTTCGCCAGGCCTTCGAGTCGATCCGGAACTTCGACCTCGGAGTCGGTGCGCCGCTCGCATTCGGCCCCGAGCGCCATCAGGGGCTCGACAACGTCTATTTCACGCGCGTCGACAACGGCCGCTGGGCCCCCATCGCCGACTGGGGGGCCGCGGTCAGGGCTTGAGCCGTGGCTAGGTCCCGGCCCATCGACGTCGACGGCCCAATCTGGCTGGCTCCCGGAGGGGAGGACAAGATGGTCACACGGATGGAGACCCCGAACCGTCTGCCCCAGGTGAGCGGCGCGCCGACGCGCCTCCGACGGCGGTTCGGCCTGCTGGCCAAGATCATCGTGTTCCTGGCGGCGGTGCTCGTCCCGCTGGCCGCCGTCACGGGGTACCTGTCCGTCCAGGCCGTCCGCGAGCGGATGACCGAGGAGTTCACCTCCAAGGGCAGCGCGATCGCGAACAGTCTGGCCAGCTCCGGAGTCGACCTGATCCTGACCCGCGACGCGTCGACCGTCCAGGCCCTGGTGGACCAATTCGCGGCCATCAGCGGCGTCGCCTACGTCATGGTCTACGACACCCAGAAGACGCTCGTCGCCCACACCTTCGTTCCCCTGGTTCCGGCCGGCCTCATCGAGAAGAACCTCGTCTCGGGGGACGCCGTCAAGCCGCAGGTGCGCGAGATCCAGTATCCGGATCCGGTCACGGGCGCCACCCGCGAGGTGATCGACATCGGCGTGTCGATGCTGGGGGGGCAGCTCGGCACGGTTCGGGTCGGGATGAACA
Source organism: Candidatus Methylomirabilota bacterium (assembly GCA_036005065.1). Lineage (NCBI taxonomy): Bacteria > Methylomirabilota (SeqCode) > Candidatus Methylomirabilota bacterium. Next base: position 3,172 of record DASYQW010000110.1, read on the forward strand.
AGGCCATCATCGACGCGGCGGCCGCCCAGTCCCGTAACTACCTCCTGGCCGTGTTCGGCGGCGTGGCCCTGCTGGCGGTGCTCGCCGCGGTCGTCTTTGCCCGGCGCATCATCAAGCCGGTCGGCGAGCTCGTCAGGACCGCCCAGCGCGTCGGCCAGGGCGACCTCTCCCAGGTCGTCCCGGTGACCACCCACGACGAGATCGGCCAGCTGGCGGAGACCTTCAACCAATCCATCGCCCGGCTCCGCGGGTTGGTGCAGACGGAGGCCGAGCGCGACGAGGAACGGCGGAAGCGCGAGGAGTTGCAGCGGCACATCACCCAGTTCCTGAACACGGTCACCGAGATCGCCCAGGGGGACCTCACCCGGCGCGGCGAGGTGACCTCCGACGTCCTCGGCAACGTGGTCGACGCCATCAACGTGATGGTGGCCGAGATCGGCACCGTCATCGCGGACGTGCGCCAGGCGGCCCTCCGGGTGGCGGCCAGCTCTCACGAGATGATCGTGGCCTCCGGTCAGATGGCGACCGGCGCCCAGGGCCAGACCCGCGAGGCGATGAGCGTGGCGAGCGCGGTGGAAGAGCTGACGCTGTCCGTCCGCCAGGTGGCCGAGATCGCGGAGTCCTCGGCCCTGGCGGCTCGTCAGGCGCTCGAGGCCGCCCAGAAGGGTGACCAGGCCGTCCGCAACAGCCTGGAGGGCATGCAGCGGATCCGGGCAGAGGTCCAGACGATCTCGAAGAAGATCAAGAGCCTCGGCGACCGCTCGCTGGAGATTTCGGAGATCGTGAACACCATCGAGGATATCGCCTCCCAGACGAACCTCCTGGCCCTCAACGCGGCCATCGAGGCGGCGGGGGCGGGCGAGGCGGGGTTGCGGTTCGCGGTGGTCGCCGACGAGGTCCGCAAGCTGGCCGAGCGCTCGGCCAAGGCCACCAAGGACATCGCCTCCCTCATCAAGAACGTCCAGGCCGAGACCCACGAGGCGATCGTCGTCATGGAGCAAGGGACCCAGGAGGTGGAGTCCGGGTACCGGGTCACCGTCCAGGCCGGGGAGAGCCTCAAGGACATCGCCCAGATCTCGCAGAAATCCGCCGAGCTGGCCCACGACATCTCGCTGGCTACCCAGCAGCAGGTGCGAGGCGCCGAGGGGGTGGGGACGGCCGTCCAGTCGATCGCCGGCGTCGCCGTCCAGACGGAGCAGGGGGCCTTGCAGACTCGGAAGACCGTCGATCAGCTCGTCCGGCTGGCCGAAGAGCTCACCGCCAGCCTGTCGCGCTTCAAGCTGGCCGCGTGATCGGCGCGGCATCGATGCCCGGAGAGCTCGAGCCCTCCGACCTCGCCCGGCTCGCCGCCCTGGTGACCGAGCGGGCCGGTCTCGCGTTCGGCGAAGCCCGCTGGCCGTTCCTGCGGAACCGGGCGCGCGAGGCGATGCTGAGGCGCGGGTTCATCAGCGTTCGCCGGTGGCTCGAGGAGCTGGAGACCTCGGCGGAGCGCCGGGGCAGCCTCTACTGCGACCTGGAGGAGGCGCTCCAGGTCCACGAGACGAGCTTCTTCCGGTACGCGGAGCATCACCGCATCCTCCGGGAGGTCGTCCTGCCCGCCATGGTCCGGACCGGTGGCGCGCGCGTGCGGATCTGCAGCGTGGGATGTGCCACCGGCGAGGAGCCTTACTCCATCGCCATGACGGTGCGGGAGACTCTCGCGCGCCCGACCTGCCCGGTCGAGGTGCTCGGGCTCGACGCGAGCCGTCCGGCTCTGACGGCGGCGGTGAGTGGCCGATACCCGGCCAGCCGGGTGGCGTCCATCCCGCCGGCGTACCGCGAGAAGTACCTCGTCCCGGACCCGGACGGCTTTGCCGTCGTCCCCGGGCTGAGGCAGATGGTCCGCTTCCGTCACCACGACATCCGGCGCGGGTTCTACATCGGGAAGTTCCATGTGATCGTGTGCTGCAACGTGCTCCTCTACTTCACGCCCGCCGTGAAGCAGGAAATCCTGACCCGGCTGGCCGCCTCCCTGTGGGAGGGAGGGTTCCTCTTTCTCGGCCACGCCGACGGGATCACGCCGCCGGCCTCGCTCTTCGAGGTCCTTCCGGCCGGCTTCGTCTATCAGCGAATCGGCCGGTCCGTCGAGCTGCCTACCCTGAGCGTGGCCGCCACGACCGCCGCCAGCACCCGCCATGACTGACCCGCAGGACCGCGAGTTCCTGCTCAGCATCTTCCTCATGGAGGCCTGGGACACCCTGGCCACTCTCGAGGACGGTCTGGGCCGCCTGCGGGAGCCTCGCGAGATGACGGCGGCCGGGCTCGAGCCACTCTCGGTCGTGAGCCATCGCCTCAAGGGAGCGGCGGCGCTCCACGGCTTCCCCGGGCTGTCCGAGCTGGCCGGCGCCATGGAACAGATCCTGGAACGGCTTCCGGCCGCGCCACCCGCGGCCCGGGCCCAGGCCGCCGACTTCCTGAGTGACCTGGTCGGCGTCCTCAAGACGGTGTTCGACGGGATCGGCGTCTCCGGACGGGAGGACGCGGAGGAGATTGCGGCGTTCGGCGCCCGCCACCCGGCGTTCTTCACGCGGTCCTCGCCCTGGGAGACCTCCCCGGTCGCGGCCCTCGAGCCGGCCACGCTCGCCGATGACGCCGCCGGCGGACTCCAGGGAGAGCTGGACCGGTTCTTCGCCGAGAACGCCGAGGTCCTGGCCTACTTCGGTCCCGAGGCGGCCGAGCACCTGGAAGCGATGACCAAGTCCCTGCTCACCCTGGAGCAGGCGGGACCGAGCGAGGCGGAGCTGGCGACCCTCTTCAGGGCGGTCCACACCCTCAAGGGCGCCGCCTACACCGTGGGATGCACGGCCGTCGGCGACCTCGCGCACCAGATCGAGGATCTCCTGGTGGCCGTCCGCGAGGAGCGGGTCCCCCTCGGGGCCGAAGCGATCGAAGCCGTGTTCGCGGGCGTCGATACGATGCGTCTCCTGCTCGCGCTCGGCGAGGCCCGGCCGGCCGATCTCGAGGCGGTCCTCGCGCGCACCGTCGAGGGTCTCAGCCAGCTGATGCCGGCGCCGGCCTCCCCGGCTCACGCCGCGCCGCTCATCGGGCTTCCGGAATCCGAGCCTGTTCTCGGGGCGGCCACCCCGATCGAGGCCCTGCCGCGCCTCGAGCCGGTCGCGGTCGATCGCCGGTCGCCCCCCGCGAGCACCGGTATCCGGGTGAACCTCGATCGCCTCGACGCGCTCATGAACCTCGTGGGAGAGCTCGTGATTGCGCGGAGCCGGCTCGACCGGCGCCTCACCCAGCTCGATCGGGTAGGGGAGCTCCTGCTGTTCAGTCGGACGCGCATGGCCAAGGCCGTCCGGGACTTCGAGGCGAGGCATCAGGCGAGCCCGGCCCCGTTGCGCCCGCTCGACGGCGCCGGCGCGCCGGCACCGTCTCTTCCAGCGGCCGGGGCCGAGTCCATCGCCCAGCTCTTCGCCGAGCTCGAGTTCGACCGCTACAGCGATTTCGACATCCTGGCCCGGAGCGTGGCCGAGCTCTCCGCCGACCTGTCCGAGGTCCAGAACGAGCTGGCGGGCCTCATCCGGAGCATCTGGGAAGACACCGCCCAGATCCAGCGCCTGACGGGCGGCCTGCGCACCGAGATCACCCGGGCCCGTATGGTCCCGGTCGGGAAGCTGTTCGCCCGCTTCGCCCGCCAGGTCCGCGAGGCGGCCAAGGCGGCCGGCAAGGCCGTCGTGCTGGAGGTCAGCGGGGAGTCGGTCGAGGTGGACAGCACCGTCATCGAGCAGATCGCCGATCCGCTCTTGCATCTCGTTCGGAACGCCATCGCCCATGGGATCGAGCCCGAAGAGGAGCGGCGGGCCCGGGGCAAGCCGGCCCGCGGCACCATCTACCTGAGCGCCTATCACCGGGGCGGCTTCATCTACGTCGAGGTCGAGGACGACGGCCGGGGGATCGACACCGATCTCCTCCGCCGCGAGGCCGTCCGCCAGGGGCACCTGCGGGCCGACGCAGCCCCGCTCCTCTCCGAGCCCGAGGCGCTCAACCTGATGTTCCTCCCCGGCTTCAGCACGGCGGCGACGGTGACCACCGCGTCGGGCCGGGGTGTCGGGATGGACGTGGTCCGCACCAACGTGAGTCGGCTGAACGGCGAGATCGACGTGGAGACCGAGTCCGGCGCCGGGACCCGGTTCACGCTGAAGCTCCCCCTGACGGTGGTGATCTCGGATGCCCTCCTCGTGCGGAGCGGCGCCGAGACCCTTGCGATCCCACTCAGCGCCGTGCGGGTGATCCTCATCGTGCGCCCGGGCGAGATCCAGGCGGTCGGACACGCGGAGATGGTGCGAGTCGACGACCAGCTCGTGGACCTGATCCGGATGGACCGCGTCCTGGCCCTTCCGGCCGCCGACCCCCGCGCCCGCGTCCCCGTGGTCGTCCTCCGCGCCGGGGGGAAGTCCGTGGCCGTGGCCGTCGACGAGCTCCTCGGCAAGGAGGAGATCGTCATCAAGAGCCTGGGGGGATTCCTCGAAGGTCTCGGACCGTTTGCCGGCGCCACCATCTCCGGGGAGGGCCGGGTGATCCTGCTCGTCGAGCCGGCGCGGCTCATCGAGCTGGCCGGGGGGGGGACGCGCCCCACCCCGTGGACCCGGGACTTGGGCGAGGAGTCCCAGTCGCCCCGGCCCCGCCACCTGGCGGACACGGTCCGCCGGGTCCTTCTCGTCGACGACTCCGTCAGCGTCCGGAAATTCGTCGGGCACATGCTCGAGCGAGCGGGATTCCGCGTGATCACGGCCAACGACGGCGCCGAGGCCCTCCACCACCTCACGGAGAGCTCTGTGCACGCCGTGATCACCGACCTGGAGATGCCCCGCGTCAACGGCTACGAGCTCATCGAGGATCTGAGGCGCCGCCCGTCGACCCGCAATGTCCCGGTGGTGGTGCTGACGACGCGCGCCGGCGAGAAGCACCTCACCCTGGCGCGGCGACTCGGTGTCCAGCACTACGTTTCCAAGCCGGTCGACGAGCACGCGTTCGTGCGGCTCATCGCATCCCTGACCACCACCCCGGCCGAGGCGGAGCTCAGCGGGGCGCCGCGATGACGGGATTCCGGTACTCGAATCGGCGGATCCGGGTGCTGGTGGTGGAGGATTCCCGGTTCATGGGAAGCGTCATCCGCCAGATCCTGGCCTCCGATCCGCAGATCGAGGTGGTCGGGATGGCCGCCGACGGCGTCGAGGCCGTGCGAGCGGTCGCGGCTCTCGCTCCCACGGTCGTGACCATGGATGTCAACATGCCGCACGCCGACGGACTCGTCGCGGTCGAGCGGATCATGGCCGAGCGGCCGACCCCGATCCTGATGCTCAGCGCCTACACGCGGGACGGGGCTGCCGCCACCATCCGGGCCCTGGAGCTGGGAGCGGTGGACTTCGTGACCAAGCCGACGGGGAGCGTGGGCCGGGAGATCGAGGAGCTCCGGGAGACGCTGATCCGCAAGGTCAAGATGGCGGCCCGGGTCTGTCCGGTGCGGAACGCCGCCCCGACCGTCGGCGCCGTGGGCAGCGCCGAGGGCGCCGGGCGGGCGGGGACGCCGGTGCGTCCGTCTCCATCGGCAGCGGTCGCCTGCGTCGTGGTGGCCGCCTCCACCGGCGGCCCGTCGGCTCTCCTGAGCGTGATTCCGGCATTGCCCCGCGAGCTGCCGGCCTCGGTGCTGATCGTCCAGCACATGCCGGCGCCGTACACGACACAGCTCGCGCGGGAGCTCAGCGCACGCTCGGCCGTCGAGGTGAAAGAAGCGGACGCCGGCGAGATGCTCACGCCGGGCGTCGTCTACCTGGCGCCGGGGTCCCGCGACCTCGTGGTCGGCCCGCTCGGCATCGTCACCCTGCGCCCGGCGCCCCAGAACGGCGGCGGGTGCCCGTCGGCGAATCTGGCCATGGCGTCGGTGGCGCGGTTCGCGGGACCTCTCGCGGTCGGGCTGGTCCTCACGGGGATGGGAGAGGATGGAGCGGAAGGCGCCGCGGCGATCCGACGGGCCGGCGGTCGGGTGATCGCGCAGGACGAGGGCTCGGCGCTGATCTACGGCATGCCCCGAGCGGCGGTCGAGTCGGGGTGCGTCGACGCGGTAGTTCCCCTCGCGCGCATCCCGGAAACCATCCTCGCCTGCCTCCGCGACCCGATCGCCTATCGGGAGTGGGTGGGCTATGCCTCTTAGACGGAGCACGCCGACATCGGCGAAGGGGCCGGGCCCGGGGCCGAGCCGTCGGTACGTCGTGTTCGGGCTGGACGGCTGCGAGTACGGCATCGATGCCCGCCAGGTTCGCCACTCGCTGCTCGCCCGCGAGGTCCCGGGCGCGCACGTCTCGTTCCTCGCCCGGGCCTATCCGCTGGTCGACCTCCGCCGGCTCCTCGGGCTTCCATCCTCGACCGAGGCCGGGGGCCTCGTGGTGGTCGTGGAGGGAGCCGCCGCCGGCGCCGGCCTCGTGGTCGACGGCCCGGTCGGCCTGCTCCTCGTCGATCCGGAGGCGATCTTTCCTCTGCCCCCTCTCTTCCGGGGCGTGGAGCGTCAATGGCTCGAGGGAGTCGCCCGCCTCGACCGTCGCCTCGTCGTCCTCATCCGGGTGGAGGGGATACTGAGTGCCCGGTATCCATCCGGGCATTCCTCGTCGCCGATGGCGGCGCCGGCCGCGAGCTGAGGCGGATCGTGCTCCGACGGCGTTCGACGCAACCTGACCCGCTGCGGCGCCAGAACGTCGTGCTCTTCGGACTGGAGGGCCACCGCTTTGCCCTGCCGGCCCGGGACATCGTGGAGGTGGCCCGGATCGAGTCGTACACGCCGCTTCCGTGCGAGGATCCCGCGCACCTCGGCGTCGTGCTTCATCGGGAGCATGTGATCCCCCTCGTGGATGTGGGCCCACGCCTGGGCCTCCGCCGGCCGCGCCCCGCGGTGCGTCCTCGGCTGTGCGTGTTCGTGAGGGCCGCCGCCGGAGAGCTGGGGCTTCCCGTCGACGAGGTTCTGGGATTCCGGCACGGCCCAGGAGAGGCGCCTCGGGAGGAGGTCCTTCTCGACCCCGACGGACTGGGAGGTTCGTATGGCCAAGGTACTGCTCATTGACGCGGACTGGGAAAACCTCGTCGCCCTCCAGAAGGCGCTGGCGGCGGAGGGCTACGAGGTCGCGGTAGCCCTGAGCGGCTCGTTCGCGCTCACCATGCTCGAGTGGGACCGGCCCGATCTCATCGTGAGCCTGGCCGAGAATCAGGACATGGATGCCTACGAGCTCTGCTCGATCATCCGGGCCGATCCCGCGACCCGGCAGATCCCGTTCCTCCTCTTGACCGGACCCGCCGGGCCGGTCCCGGGCGCCGCGGCCCGGGCTGGCATCAGCCGCGTGATCGCGGGCAAGTTCAACGTCTCGACGCTCGTCGGCCAGGTCGGTGAGCTGCTGACCCGGAGCGCCGCTCCTGTCGTGACCCCGGCCCCGCCCCGCGGGGCGCCGTCGACCGAAGCCAAGCGCGTGGCGCACTAGCCAGACGGGTCGGGGCGATGGCGAAGGTCCTGGTGGTCGACGACAGCGTGACCATTCGAAAAGTGGTCGAGCGCGCGCTGGAGGCGCGAAGCATCCAGGTGCTCTCCGCCGCCTCCGGAACCGAGGCGATTGACCGGATCGAGCGCGAGGCGCCCGACGTGGTGATCTGTGACGTGATCATGCCCGACAAGGACGGGTACCAGATCTGCGAGTTCGTGAAGACGCACCCCGATCTGGCGAAGACCCCGGTGCTGCTGATCTCGGGGATCGTCAATGGCGCGGTGCTCGAGCGGGCGGCGCAGGTGCATTCCGACGACGTCATGCGGAAGCCGTTCGCGGCCGAAGAGCTGGTGCGCAAGATCGACGGGTTCCTGTCGGCCGGCGCCCCTCGGGAGACTCGACTCGGTCCCGCGCCGGCGACGGGGCGCGAGATCGACGCGGACGCGCCATCGCTGGCCTCGCTCTCGGGTCTCGTGACCCGGCCCCACGATCCGGTGCCCGATTCGAGCACCCCGGTTCCCGTCGATCTCAAGACGTCGCTGACGCAGTTCGCCGCGCTGCCTGGCGTCGTCCTGGCGGCGCTGGTCGACCGCGAGGGGTTCCTGATCGAGTCGGCGGGAGAGCTCTCGGCCGACGCGGAGCTGGGCTGGGCCCTGGCCTCGGCGCTCGCGGAGTCCGCGGATGGGGTCGGCCGCGCGCTGACGCAAGGTCTCCTTCAGGCGCTGATCGTGGAGTACGAGGGTGGCGTGGTGGTCCTCAACACGGTCGGATCCGCCGCGATGCTGGCCATCGTGCTGCGGGATCCCACGGTGCTCGGAAAGGTCCGGTACAGCGTCAAGCGCGCGTTGCCCGAGCTCCTGAGGAGCATGTGAAGGCGCGGGCCCCGCTGATTCAGAGCCTGACCCAGCCGGCCTCCTGGCTCCTCGCCGCCAGTGGACTCATTCTCTACGTCTGGGCGCCGACCACCATGCTCGAGGCGCGGGGCGGAGGCTCGGCGATCCAGTGGTGGGTCCCGGTGGCGGCGCCGCCGGTTCTCTACAGTCTCCTCCTCCTGGGCCTCCCTGGACTCTCGACGGCTCGACGGGCGGCGGCGGCCATCGTGCTCTGCGGCGTCCACGTCCTGCTGGCCCTGGTGACCCCGGTCGTCTATTCGGCGCTGGGACTCGTCCTGCCGGGTACGGCTCTGGATTCGGCGGTCTGGGAGTTTCCAGCGGCGCCGATCCTGCAGCTGTTCTCGGTTCCGCTCGTCGTCTTCCCGTTCCGTGACCTCCTCTTCCGCTCGCGCCATCGCCGGCGTCGGCGCGGCGTGGGGCGAGCGCCGACGCCGCCGCCGATCCGCGCCGCGCGGGTCTGGGAGGCCGAGGTGACGTTGCACACCGCCGGGGGCGAGCGGCTCCGCGAGGGCGACGTCACGCCCGAGTGGCGCCGGCCACCGCGACCCCTGGTGTCGGGACTCCCGGCGGCCCCGGCTACCCCCGCGCGACCGGCGCCCTCGCGTCCCGACGTGCGACCGGCAGAGGCGCCGGCTGACCTGACCCGGTCGGCGGCTCCGCGCCAGCCAGCCACGGACCCCGTGTTCCGGCCCGCTCCCGTGGCGGTCGTTGATGCCCCGGCCCCGGTCGAGCCGATCGCCGCGCCGCCGCCCACCGTCGTGCCACAGCCGGCGACCCGCCCGGCGTCGCCCGAGGTCGATCAGGCGCCGCGGGGCGTCTCCGAGTCTCTCTTTCTCGAGTCCGTCGAGCTCGAGCCCGTCGAGGCGATACCCGCGCCCGCCAGCGCCAGGGCCATCGACGCGGTGGCGGCGGCGCCGGCCGCGCCCGCCACCCTCCCGGATGTGGCGGAGGCCGAACCCGAAGTCGCGCCGGACCACTCGGCGCGCGTCGCGTGGGTCGCCGCCGGTCTCGGCCGGCTCGGCCCTCTCGGCCCTCTCGAGGTCGACGCCCACACGCTGATGGGCGCCACGCTGTTCACGGCTCTCTCGCCACGTCTTGCCCGGGACGCCGTCGTGAGCGCGGCCTTCCGCGTCCTGTCGTTCCTGGCCGAGCGCCCCGGGGCGCCGGCAGTGACTCAGGCGACCGTGCGGGGCTCCGATGGAGTGATGGTCCTCACGCCGCTCGGTCCGGTGACCACGGGCGGCCCGGTGCTGGTCGCGGCGACGCCGCATCGTGGCAGCCTCGCGCTCCTGGAGCTCCGCTCCTTGCGGCTGGCTGCCGATGCCCCCGCCACCCCGGACCCTCCCTCGGCCACCGCCGGGCCGCCCGAAGAGGGGCTGGTCGTGCCGTCTCGGCTGTCGTACCTCGCCGTCCCGGGCCGCGTGGACCAGCTCGCCCGATCGCTCGCGGCGTGGGGACCGCTCACGCCCGCGGCCCGGCGCGACCCGTCAGGTCGGCTCCTCCTGTATCTCTTCCTGCCGCCGGGCGTGGACGCCGAGACGGCGGGCGGGCTCGCGGCCGACTTCTGCCAGGCGCTGGGTGGCGAAGGTGGGCCGGGCGGAATCGGGACCTTCCAGTCGCTGACACTTCGGCTCGGACGCCAGCGGGTCACGGTGCGGCCCGTCGCGGCGGCCGCCAGCCCGGCGACCGTGCTGGTGGTCGCGGGTGACGTGGGGGACCGACCGGGGCTCGCCGGTCTCCAGATGGAACGCGCCGCGGCGCGTCTGGCCGCCCCGTAGACAATGGGAGGGGCCTCCACGGCCCCCTCCCAGGCCCTCCCCCAAGAGTCGGTTGCGCGGGCAAAGCCCGCGCTCGGAGCGGGGCACCGACCGTAAGCGGTTAGGTGAACGCGAAGCGTCTGGTTAATCCGACAGCCCCCTAGGTCTTTTCGGGCCCCCGCTCGGTTGCGGCGGCACAGCCGCCGCTCGGAGCGCCCCTCGATGCACCACGCGCTCGGAGGTCGGCGTCGGGTTACTCCGGCACACCCGTAGCTCACTTGGAGGGGGCTTCTACGGCCCCCTCCGAGACCTCATGTGCTCGCGGGAGCGCCGCCCGGGCGCGCCGCGGGGCCCGCTTCGTTGACCCTCCCGAGGCCCGGAGGTACACTGGGCGTCGTGCCGGCCCGGCGGATCCTGGTCGTCGAAGACGAACAAGCGGTCCGCGAAGTCTGGGTGGAAGCGCTCGAGGAGGCGGGCTACGACGTGCTGGGGTTCGCCGAGGGCGCCGACGCC
>DASYQW010000111.1 GCA_036005065.1 Candidatus Methylomirabilota bacterium
GCCGAGGGCTGCGTAGAGCGCCGCTCCCCCGGCGACGTCGGGGACCGTTCGCGCGCCCGCGGTGATCTCGTCGAGCGAGAGGTAGCCGACGACGAGGACGGCCGGGCCGCCGCCCGACCCCATTCTAGGTCCTCTCGGGGGGGTCTCGGAAGACCCCCCCGATGCCTCCCCTAACGGCGCGCCGCAGGACGTCGCGGGGCTGGGGCCCCGCCGTCCGAGGCGCGCGAACCCAAAGTTGCGGCGGCGAAGCCGCCGCTCGGAGCTCTCCTCGATGCACCACGCGCTCGATGATCGGCGACTGGTTACTCCGACACACCGCTAGGCCCCGGAGGGGGACTCCGCCCCCCTTCCGGACCTCGCCTGGAGGAGGGTTGCGCCGGCGAAGCCGGCGCTCGGAGCGGAAAATCTCGAGCCTGGCGACACTCCTCACGCTTGGCACACTCCTACCGCCCCGTGCCGACGAGCGAGCGTCGCGTGAGCTTGCGGCTCACCCGGAACCGGGCCGCGTCGTCGCGGAGGTGGGCCCGGGTGTTCGGGTCGAGCCCGGTCGCGCGCGCCAGGTGGTAGCCGAGGAGCTGGAGCGGCACCGGCATCACGAGGAGGGCCAGCCACTCCGGCATCGAAGGAAGGCAGAGCCGGTGCGCCGCGCTCGGGACCGGGGTCCCCGCCGTCTCGATCGCGACCGTCGTGAAACCCAGTTCGGCGAGGGCATCGGCGCCCTCGGCAGCCTGCCGGGCCGTCCGGGCATTCGGGGCCAGGTACACGACGAGGTCCCGGGGATCGGCCGACCAGAACTGGCGGTGGGCGAACTCCTCGACGTCGTCGCTCCAGGCCGGGACGCGGGTCAGCTCGACCAGCTTGGCCGCGCCGTAGTCGGCCGTGGCGACGTGCGGCCCGGCCGCCAGGAACCGGACCCCGCCGAGCCCGCGCCCCACGACCGCGGCGACCAGATCACGGATGGCGCCCCCGACCGCCTCGATCACAGCCGGCAGCCGAGTCACGGCCTCGCGAAGGGGTGACTCCGCGACGCGCCACGGAGGCTCGCCCGGCCGATTCCCGGCCGCCCCATCCAGCAGCAGGGCGAGCGCGAGGAGTGTCGCCGTGTACGTCGCGGTGCCGCAGAGAAAGGGGGCCAGCTCGGGCAGCTCGAGCGAGACTCGGACCGGCGCGAGCGCCCCGAGCCGGCCGCCGGTCCCGTTGGTGAGCGCGACGCCACCGGCGCCGCGCGCGAGGGCCGCCTCCCACGCCTCGACGGTCCGGTCCACGTCGCCCGACATGGAGACGGCGACAACCCGGTCGGCGGCCGTGAGGCGCTCCGCCTCGTACACGACGAAGTCGAGGGCGCTGGCCGCGCGGTAGGGAAGCCCGGCGCCCCGCCCGAGCGCCAGGGTCAGGGCGCGCGCCGCGAACCAGCCGTCGCCGCACCCGACCGCGTACACGGCGCCCCCCGGCCCCGGGGCCAGGTGGGTCGCCCCCAGCCGGCCCAGCTCGCCGGCCCGACCCAGGAGACGCCGGAGGCACTCCGGCTGGCGCCGGATGTCGGCCAGCATCGGCTCGCCGTCCGCGGCGGGTGGCCGCCCCGCGGGACGGGCCTCCGTCACGATGCGAACTCGCGGTCGAAGCGCTCGACGATCTGCCCGCGTACCGGGGCGATCTTCGTCCAGTCGATCGTCTGGAGCTGCAGGACCTCCTCCGGTGTCGCCGGCGTGTACGGCTTGGCGGCCTCGGGCACGGCGACCCCCTTCACGGTGGGTCCGAAGTAGTACGGCCGATCGGCGGCCATGGCCTGATAGTCGACGCCGAGGATTCCGTTCAGCCAGTCGGCGACGAGGTCCGGGTAGCGGGTGCCGGTGATCTCCGAGAAGAACGAGATGACGGCGACCGGGCCCGGGTCGGGCTTGACGAAGCGGATCGGCATCCCCTTGTCGGCGAGCGTGGCCGCCCCGTTGTTCCAGAGCGGCGCGATCCCGATCTCGGCGCGCTCCACGAGCTGCGTCAGGATGCTGGGGCTCCGGCCGACGACGGGCCGAAGCTCCTTGGCCTTTGAGAACGCCGGCTCGAGCCGATCCTCGGCGCCCCCGTGAAGCTTGGCGACGATCGCGAGGAAGCCGAGCCCCAGGTTCGAAGAGGCCCGCGGGATGCCCACCAGGCCCCGGTACTCGGGCCGCCAGAGGTCCAGCCAGCTCCGGGGCGGCGTCTTGACGAGCTGCGTGTTGTAGGCCAGCCCGATGAGGGAGTACGTCGCGGGAACCCCGTAGCCCTGGCTCTTCCGGGCGAACTCCGGGTACGCGTTCGCGATGTTCGGAATCCGCTCCGGCCTGACCTTCTGGATGTAGCCCTCCTTGATCCCGATGAGGTGCGGCGGCTCGTCGTTCGGCATGGCGTCGTAGGGGCTCACGCCCTGGGCCGCCTTGATCTGGGCCACGACGTCCTGGGACTCGCTGGGGACCAGGCGGATCTTGAGACCCTGATGCCGCTTCTCCATCCGGTCCGCCAGCCAGCGGTGCGGCTCCTGGAGCTTTCCGCCGTAGGTGATGATCACCAGCTCGCGCTCCTGGGCCTCGAGAGTTGGCGACAGACCGCCCCCGAGCGCCGCGGCGCCGGCACCGAGCATCGTCGTGTGGAAAGCCCTGCGCGTGATGGCCATCGCCATCTCTCCTTGTCTCCCCTACGGCCGTGGCTTCTTGAAGAGACTGTCGAAGGCGCGCCGCGCGTCGTCCGGGCGGACCGAACCGGAAGAGACGTCGCGCTCGACCACGACGCGGAGCGAGAAGGACGGGCACTCGTTGCGCGCGACCTTGTCGGAGATGCGCTCGGGAATGGTCTCGGTGCACTCGAAGCGGCGGCCCGGGTCGAAGTGGGCACACTGCTTACACGCGTGCAGCGCCGCCCCGCATCCGGGACACCGGCCGAGGGCATCGATCCCCGGCGGGAGCACGCCTCCGCATTCCGCGCATCGCGATACGGCCCGGCTGCCCAGCGTCCGGGAAGGGCTGGCCGGCGCCGGCCGCTCATTCTTGTCGCGCCGCTCGCCCGGCTTTTGCTGATAGCCCTGCTGTCGATATCTTCTCTCGCTCACGATGATCGTCCTTTCACCATCCTGCTTCGGGGACTCAGACTGGGCCAAGCCTAGCCCCTGGCTCAGGGGTCGTCAAGAAGCGGCGCCGTGCCGGAGGCAGGCGGTTCGGCATTGCAGGTACAATCTCCGCCGTGAGCGCGCGGCGACACCTCCTCGTCCTGCTCGGCCTCGTCGCCGTCCTCCTCTTCGCCGGGCTCGGGGCGACGGCGCTGACGGACCGCGACGAGGGCGCCAACGCCGAGGCGGCCCGCGAGATGCTCGAGCTGCGATCCTGGGTCACGCCCGCCCTGAACTACTTCCCTCGCTTCGTGAAGCCGGCGCTCGTCTACTGGCTGATGGCCGCCGCCTACGCGGCGCTGGGCGCCACCGAGGCCGCCGCCCGGCTCCCGTCCGCCATCGCCGGGGCCGCCCTGGTGGCGATCCAGTACGCATTCGCCCGCTGGGTCTTCGGGTCCGCGATCGCCTTCCGCGCCGCGCTCGTCCTGCTGCTGAGCATCGAGGTGGTGGCGATCGCCCGCATGGCGCTCACCGACGCGGTCCTCGTCGTCTGCACGACCGCCGCCGGCTTCGCCTTTTTTCGCGCCTTTCACGGCGAACCTCCGCGCGGCCGGTGGTACGTGGCGACGTATGCGGCGTTGGGCCTCGGCCTGCTGACCAAGGGACCGGTGGGCGTCCTGGTGCCGGTCCTCGGGATCGCGGCCTACCTGGCGCTCGCCGGCGGATGGCGGCGCGTCTGGCGGGAAGCCCGGCCGGCGTGGGGCCTCGTGCTCCTCCTCGCGGTGGGGGGACCGTGGTACGGCGCGATGCTGTGGACGCACGGCGGGGTCTATCTGGCGCGGGCGCGGGGGGAGACCGTGGGACGCGTCCTCCGCACCGTGACCGGGCCGGGCGGAACCGTGCTCTTCTATGTTCCGGTGCTGCTGATCGGCTTCTTCCCCTGGAGCGCCTTCCTGCCGGGCGCGCTCGTCGGCGCTCTCCGGGGCGCCCGCGCCCGGGCCGCGGCGGATCGGGCGGGCGCAGCGACGGTCTTCACGGCAGCCTGGTTCGTCGCGGGGCTCGCCCTGTTCTCGCTCGTCCCGAGCCGGCTCCCGCACTACGTGGCGCCCCTCTTTCCCGCCGCCGCGCTCCTCGTCGCCGCGGCGTGGCCTGCCGGGGTGCCGCGGCTCGCCCGGGGACTCCTCGCGGCGCTCGGCGTCGGCCTGGGCGGCGGGATCATCGCGGCGGGCCTCATGGGCTCCACGGTCGCGCGCCTGCTGGCGCCGGCCTATCCGGCGGACGCGGGCGCGAGCCTCCCGCCGAGCGTCTACGTGCTCGGAATGCTCGCCCTGGCGATCGGGGCGACCGCCGCCCTGCGCGACGCCGCCCGGCTCTTCTCGAGCCTGGCCATCCTGACCACGGCACTCCTCGTCGTCGGCCTTCACGTCGTGTTCCCGGGATTCAGCACCGAGTTCCTGAACCCGGCCGGCGAGCTCATCCGGACCGCGGCGCGCCTCGCTCGCCCCTGCGACCGGCTCGTCGCCGTCGGACCGTACCGGCCGAGCCTGATCTTTTACGCGCGCCGGCCCGTCACGTTCGTCGGCGTCCATGACCGGATATGGATCGCCACCCTGGCCGCCGCGCCGGGCCGGCTTCTCGTCCTCGTGCCCCGAGCCTCCGTGGATCGCCTTCCGCCGGCGCTGGCGGGACTCCGGCCACTCGACACCCGCGGCGGCTACGTCCTCCTGGCAAGCCCCCCGGACGGCTGCTAGCCGGGGCCGTCGAGGCCCCCTCCCATAGCCTAGCGGCGTGTCGGAGTAAGCCGGCGCCGGCCAGCGAGCGCGTGGCGCATCGAGGAGTGCTCCGAGCGGCGGCTTCGCCGCCGCAACTTTGGGTTCGCGCGCCTCGGACGGCGGGGCCCCAGCCCCGCGACGTCTTGCGGCGCGCCGTTAGGGGGGGCATCGGGGGGGTCTTCCGAGACCCCCCGAAATGACCTCAGAGGATCACCGCGTGCATGACCCGGCCCTCGAAGAGGAGGGCCGACCCTTGCTGTCCGGCCGCCCGGTACTCGAAGACGCGGCCCGCGCCTGCGTTGGCGTGCAGGGTTCCCTCGATCGTCGC
>DASYQW010000112.1 GCA_036005065.1 Candidatus Methylomirabilota bacterium
GTCCTTGTCGTGGGCGCGCAGGATCTCCAGGACGTCGGCGTCGGAGAGCGCCGTCGTCAGGCCGTCCGAGCAGAGCAGGACACGGTCGCCGGCCTGGAGCGCCTCCTCGCTCACCTCGAAGTCGAGGTCCTCCTGAAGGCCGAGCGCCTTGGTGAGGACGTGGCGGAAGGGATGATCGTAGCTCTCCGCGACGTCGATGAGCTGCTGGGCGATCGCCGCCTCGATCCAGGAATCGTCGCGGGTGAGCTGGCGCAGCGTCGCCCCGCGCACCAGATAGGCGCGACTGTCCCCGACCCCGGCGTAGTGCAGGCGGCCGTCCCGCGCCAGGACCGCCACCACGGTCGTCCCCATCCCGGTCAGGTCGTCCCGCGAGGCCGCCGTCTGGAACACGGAGCGGTTGGCCAGCTTGATCGCGGTGATGAGGCAGTTCGCCTCGAAGGAGCGGGCGGGGTCGACGCCGAAGGGCCAGGTGAGGTCCCGGTCGCGGTGGGCCCGGGCGACGAACGCCTCGAGCGTCTCGACGGCGAGCGCGGAGGCCACCTCGCCCGACTGGTGTCCGCCCATCCCGTCGGCCACCACCGCCAGGCCGATGGCCGGCTCGATGCGGAGCGTGTCCTCGTTGTGCTTGCGCTTGCGGCCGGGGTCGGTCAGGCCGTGGGCCTCGATCATCGCTGCCGGTCTCCGGCGCCAGGATAACAAGACCCGGCCGGCTAGGGAAGCGCGCCCAGGAACGCCCGGAGCGCCGCGTTGACGGCCGGCGGCTGCTCGAGCTGGGGGAAGTGCCCGGCCGCCTCCACCTCGACGAGCCGAGCCCCGGCGATCGTGGCGGCCAGGAACGCCGCGTACTTCGGCGGGGTGAGCCGGTCGTCCCGCCCTGAGACGATGAGCGTCGGGATCCGCATGGCGGCCAGCTTCGCCATGACATCGAAGCGGTCACAGGCGAGGAAGTCGCCGAGCGTCACCAGCGGGGGCGTCTCGCAGAGCGCGCGCTCGGCCTCGGTCACCGCGCCCGGCGCCGTCGCCGGACTGTAGGCCAGGCTCGCCACCAGGTGGGTCGCGCTGGGCGGATCCTCGCGGAAGAGCTCCAGGATGCGGGGCAGCACCCGCAGGCGCGCGCCTGTCCCGACCAGGACTAGCCCGATGAGCCGATCGGGGTGCGCCAGCGCGATCGTCTGGGCGATGGCGCCGCCCATCGAGTGCCCACCCAGGACGATGCGCTCGAGTCCCACCGCATCCAGGAAGCCGAGGAGCCAGGCCGCGTACTCCTCGACGTCCCGGTACCCGCGGCCTCCCGTCCCCCCGTGCCCCGGGAGATCGACGGCCAGGACCCGGCCCACATCGGCGAGCCCGGCGAGCTGCGGGCTCCAGACCTCGGCCCGGCCGCCGGCGCCGTGAACGAGGACGAGGGGCCGGCCCCGACCGGCGTCGAGGAAGGCGGCCGGCCGCCCGGCCACGGTGACGGTCGTCTTCGCGCTCATAGCACGGCGCCGCGGGCCGTGATCGGCCACAGCGCCTCCACCCGCCCACCGCGGACGCACACGTACCAGTCGTAGAGGTTGATGGTCGGGTCGCAGTGCCCGGGAATCAGCCAGAGCTGGTCGCCGAGGCGCGGCGTGGCACTCGGGTTCCGCAGCAGCAGGATCCCGTGCTCGTCCGAGGCCCGCTGGTACTCGACGTCGGGCCTCCCCTGGACCAGCGGCATGCCGGAATCGACAGCCAGCGCCTTGAGCCCGGCGTCGACCACCGCGCGGTCCCTCGCCGCCCGGCTCATCACGGTCGCCAGCACGAACAGCGCGTTCTCGAACTCGGATGGGAACCCGGCCACGCGCTTGTAATCCGCGTCCATGAAGACGTAGGACCCGGCCTGGATCTCCGTGTAGAGGCCGCTGGCCGATTCGAACTGGTAGGTCCCGGTCCCCGCGCCCGAGACGACCTCGCAGGCGAGGCCGCTCCGCTGGAGGAGCTCCACGGTGCCCCGCACCTGCCCGATGGCCTCTTCCATGACCTCGCGACGCTTGCCCAGGTCCTGGATGTGCTGGGCCCGGCCGTGATAGGCCTGGAGGCCGAGGAACCGGAGGCCCCGCTGCGCCGCGACGTGCCGGGCCAGGCGGACGGCCGGCTCGCCAGGCTCCACGCCGCAGCGCCGCATCCCGATGTCGATCTCGACGAGGACCGGCAGCCGGACCCCGAAGGCCCGGGCCGCTTCGTCCAGCGCCCCCACGTTGTCCGCATCGTCCACGCAGACGGCGACCTCCGCCTGCTTGACGAGGCCGACCAGCCGGGCGATCTTCCGGGCGCCGACGATCTCGTTGGTGACGAGCACGTTCCGCACGCCGCCGTACACCATCGCCTCGGCCTCGCCCACCTTCTGGCAGCAGGCGCCGACGGCCCCGCGGGCGACCTGGTGGAGGGCCACCACCGGGCACTTGTGGGTCTTGGCGTGCGGGCGGAGCCGGACCGGCTGCCCGGCGAAGTGGGCGGCCATCCGATCCAGGTTGCGCTCGTAGGCGTCGAGGTCGACGACGAGGGCCGGGGTCTCGATCTCGGCGACCGGCATGCCGACCTCGGCGGGCGGACGAGTCATGGCCCGACTCCTTTCGTGGTGTGCGGCTTGACACACCCTGGGGACTGGATGAGACTACAGGCCACCCGGTCCGCTGCCAAGTCAAAACATCCAGAAGGCCTCGAGACGAAGGAGGACGGCATGGCCGACGGTCGACAGGCGCTGACTTCGGTTCACTCCCCTCGCTGGTCGCGACGCGCCGTGCTGCGCCTCGGCGGCGCCGCCCTCGCCGGGGCGGCCACCGGCCCCTTCGTCTGGACGCCGGCCCGGGCCCAGGGCTTCAACTGGAAGCGCTTCCAGGGCAAGGAGCTGTTCCTGCTCTTCTACAAGCACCCCTGGGTCGACGAGATCGTGACGCACATCCCGGAGTTCGAGTCCCTGTCGGGGATGAAGGTGAAGCACGAGATCCTGCCGGAGGTCCAGGGCCGCCAGAAGCTGGTCGTGGAGATGACGGGGGGGTCGGGCGGCGTGGACGCCTTCCACTCCAGCATGCACGTCGAGAAGCGGCGGTTCTGGAAGTCGGGCTGGTACCACCCGCTCAACACCTTCCTCGAGGACAAGACCTTGACCCCGCCGGACTTCGACTGGAACGACATCGTCCCGGGCGCCAAGGCCGCGGTGGTCCAGCCCGACAAGACGATCAGCGGGATCCCGACCTTCGTCGACCCCTTCGTCCTCTTCTACCGGAAAGACCTGTACGCCCAGAAGGGCTGGAAGCCCCCGAAGACGCTGGCCGAGATGGAGACCCAGGCCAAGGCGCTCCACGGCCCCCCCGGCATGTATGGCATCGTCTACCGTGGCCTGAAGAACGCCAACGCGACCCCGTGGGCCTACATGCTCTTCGCGATGGGCGGGGACTATCTGACCAAGGACGGGAAGTCGGCCATCAACACGCCCGAGTGGGCGAAGACGATGGACACGTACGCCGGGATGCTGCGACGCTACGGGCCGCCCGGCGTGGTGAACTTCAACTGGTACGAGTGCTCGTCGGCCTTCATGCAGGGACAGGTCGCCATCTACTTCGACGGCGTGAACTTCGCCAACCAGTTCGAGGACCCGGCCAAGTCGAAGATCGCGGGCAAGGTCGGGTACGCGGTGCTCCCGTCGGGGCCGGGCGGCCACCACACCTGCACGTTCACCAACGCCATGGCGGTCTCCTCCCAGAGTCGCAACAAAGAGGCCGCCTACCTCTTCTGCGTCTGGTCGACGAGCAAGCCGAACGCGGTGCGGGAGCTGCTGGCGGGCGTGGGGGTCGGCCGCGCCTCGCCCTGGACCAACCCGGAGGTCAAGGCCAAGCCCAAGATGCCCCAGGACTGGTACGACGCTTACCTCGAGTCGCTGAAGATCGGCAAGCCGGGCCTCCCCGAGATCGTGGGGGTCACCGAGTACCGGGACATCATCGGCGTGGCGATCCAGCGCGCCATCGAGGGCGCGCCATCGGCCCAGGTCCTGGCCGACGCCCACAAGGACTTCCAGGAGCTCTTGAACAAGACGGAGGGGTAGCGCCATGCGGCACGCGACACGACTCTCCCGCCGCGCGGTCCTGCGCCTGAGCAGCGCCGCCCTCGCCGGCGCGGCCGCCGGGCCATTCGTCTGGACGCCGGCCCGGGCCCAGGGTTTCAACTGGAAGCGCTTCCAGGGCAAGGAGCTGTACCTGCTCCTCACCAAGCACCCGTGGATCGACGTGCTGGAGAAGAACATCGGCGAGTTCGAGTCGCTGTCGGGGATGAAGATCAAGTGGGAGACGCTCCCCGAGATCCAGGCGCGCCAAAAGCTCACCGTCGAGATGACCGGGGGGTCGAGCGGGATCGACGCGTTCTTCACCTCGCTCCACGTCGAGAAGAAACGCTTCTTCAAGGCCGGCTGGTACACACCGCTCAACCGTTTCATCGGGGATCCGACACTGACCAGCCCCGAGTTCGACTGGAACGACGTCACGGCCGGCGCCAAGGCCGGGGCGACGCAGGCGGACGGCAGCATCTCGGCCCTCCCCGCCTTCGTCGACGTGAACGTGCTCTTCTACCGGAAGGACGTCTTCGCGCAGAAGGGGCTCACCCCGCCGAAGACCTTGACCGAGCTCGAGCAGGTGGCGCAGAAGCTGCACTCGCCACCCGGCACCTACGGCATCGTGCTGCGCGGGCTGAAGAATGCCAACGCGACCCAGTATCCGAGCATCCTGTTCCCGATGGGCGGGGCTTACATCAAGGACGGCAAGGCGGCGCTGGATTCCAAAGAAAGCGTCCTAGCCATGGACCTCTACACGCGCCTGCTCCGCCAGTATGGCCCGCCCGGCGTCGTCAACTTCAACTGGTACGAGGCCTCGGCCGCGTTTTACCAGGGCCAGGTGGCGATGTACATGGACGGCGTGAACTTCGCGAGCCAGTTCGAGGACCCGGCGAAGTCCAAGGTCGCAGGCAAAGTTGGCTACACCCTCTTGCCGACGGGCCCCGCCGGCGCCGTGGCGCCGATTTACATCACGGGCATGGCCGTGTCCTCCGCGAGCCGCAACAAGGAGGCTGCGTACCTCTTCGCCCAGTGGGCCACCAACAAGCCGAACGCCGTCCGGGAGCTGACGGCCGGCGTAGGCGTGGGCCGGATCGCGGCGTGGGACGACCCCGCCGTGAAGGGCAAGGGACGCATGCCGGTCGAGTGGTACTCGGCATACCAGGCGTCGCTGAAGAACGGGCGTCAGGGGCTGCCGGAGATCGTCGCGGTGACCGAGTACCGGGACATCATCGGCGTGGCGATCCAGCGCGCGATCGAAGGCGCCCCGGCGGCCCAGGTCTGCGCCCAGGCCCAGAAGGAGTTTCAGGAGCTGCTCGACAAGACCGAGGGCTGAGGTCCAATCGGAGGGGGTGTCG